>CAMWYL010000226.1 GCA_947178465.1 uncultured Lachnospiraceae bacterium
ACCTCGTGGCGCAGGAAGACCGACTGCATGCATGAATTCCTATATAGTGTCACCTGATATACGGTTTTGTCGTCGGCATGGTGAAGACATGCGGCGACAAGCGGAAGATATGCCTGAAGGGTCCGTTGCGTATTGTCATGCTCCTGCGGGGTGTGCATATCGGAAAGGATGGAAATCTTGGAGACGGCGCGGTGCTCAAATAAAAAGCTCAGTGTCATATTTCCCAGATAATCTAGCTTTTCAAACGGGGTGCAGTTCTTCGTACAGCTTTCCATATCGCGGAATTTGTCGACAATCTCATTTATGATTTTTTCCACGCACAGCTCGATTAAGTTTTCTTTGTTCTCAAAATGGTAATTAATCAACCCTAATCCGACACCGGCCCGCTTGGAAATCTCACGCATGGTGAGTTCTTCGAGATGCTCTTCCTTTTCATTAATGAGGGAAATGGTGGCTTCTATAATTGCGTCTTTACTGCTCATGAGTTCTCCTGTGGAATGTATGTCTAAATATTTGAACGTTGTTCAATAATGATTATACTGAACGATGTTCAATATTGCAAGCGGGAATAAAAGGTGAATTTTTTGATTGCATATGGTATGCTATATAAGCAAATGAAACGCGCTAAAATGACTGCATTGAGTACATAGGCGCAACAGGATGGATTAGAGGAGGCGCTGCAATAAATGAAAACGCATATGCAATTTGACAACCATGATGACCGCATAAGATACTATGAACTGCTGACGGAACGGGATTTGGATGCCCTCCCGAGGTTCCCGCTTCCGGAAGGGTACCGGTTTGCTTTTTTCAGACAAGGCGACCGTGATAATTGGATTGACATTGAGCTGTCAGCGAAAGAGCTTATGAGCTACGGGCAGGGCTTGGAAGTGTGGAACAGGTATTATGGCGGCAATGAGAATGCTCTTTCAGACAGGATGGTTTTTATTGAAAACGCAGAAGGGGAAAAGGTCTGTCAAAGCCTTTAATCTCACATGTGCCGGAGCTTATGCGTGCGCTTGGATACACACATGCGAAAATTCCAACACAGACGACAACATGGCTTGCCTGCAGGATCTACCTTGACTTTGGATTTAGGCCGTTACCTCAAAATGCTGTTAATAATAAGGACGGCTGGAGAATCATCAAGGCGCTTACAAACCATGCTGCACTTGAGCTGTTTGAGCCGGCTGATATGGACGAGATTATAACAGAAGGCAGAAAGGAGACCGGGTGATGATTCAATATAGAAATTTGTGTGATAGTGAAATATGCAGAGAGCTTTTTTCCGGCTTTATTCGTCATCAGGTGGTAACAAAATGTTGGAGACGGGAAAACGGAGAATGGGTGATTCGGGATGACCCGTTCATTGATGATTGGTCGGAGGAGGACTATCGGTTTTTGGTTTCCTGTTTGAGGAATACCGTGCATACCGGCGGGATGGTGCGGGCAGCTTTTTGTGGAGAGGTGCTCAAAGGCTTTGTCTCGGTAGAGGCCGGTCTGTTTGGCGGGGAGCAAAGATACCTTGATTTGTCTGCGATTCATGTCTCGGAGGATATGCGTGGGCAGGGCATCGGAAAGGCGTTATTCGAAGCGGCAAAGGAATGGGCGCTCGGGCAGAATGCCGCCAAGCTGTATATTTCTGCGCATTCGGCTGTGGAGAGCCAGGCGTTTTATAAAAGGATGGGATGTGTGGAGGCACAGGAATATAGCGAAAAGCACGTCAGTAAGGAGCCCTATGACTGCCAATTGGAGTGCAGCGTCGTGGACGAACAAGGAAGCGGTAAAAAATGAAACGGTATGATAAAAGGCAGATATTTTTCCGGTTGTTTGTCCAATCGGCCGGATGAAAATCCTTATTCCATACAAAAAAACTTCAAAAATAAAAAGGAATTTGAAGACGGACGCGGAATATTATAAATAGGGATTTAGTGCGTGCGATACACAGGAATGAGGAGAGCTATGACAATTCGTGAAGATTTAGAGCAATGGGAAACGGAATATTTAAGCAAATACGCGACACTGAGCAAGAATTCAAAGGGCAGGGACAGGGAGGAAGAGCAATGTGATATCCGTCCGGTTTTTCAACGGGACAGGGACCGCATCCTGCATTCCAAAGCCTTCCGACGGTTGAAGGACAAAACGCAGGTCTTTCTTTCACCGGAGGGCGACCATTATCGGACGAGGCTCACGCACACGCTTGAGGTGTCGCAAAATGCCAGAACCATAGCAAGGGCGCTTCAGCTCAACGAGGAACTGGTGGAGGCGATCGCCCTTGGGCATGATTTGGGACACACGCCTTTCGGACATGCGGGCGAGCGGGCGTTAAATGATGTATGTCCCTTCGGCTTTAAGCACAACGAGCAGAGCGTGCGTACGGCGGAGCTGATTGAGAAGGATGGCGAAGGACTGAACCTCACATGGGAGGTAAAAGACGGCATAAGGAATCACCAGACCTCCAGCATGCCGGAAACCCTGGAGGGAAAGGTCGTCCGCTTTTCAGACAAAATAGCTTATACATATCACGATATGGATGACGCCGTGCGTGCGGGAATTTTGAGGCCGAAGGATGTGCCGCGGGAGATTGGCGAGGTAATCGGGTATACGCCGAGAGAGCGCCTGAATACGTTTATCCATGATATTGTGACGCACAGCAGAGGAACAGACGATGTACAGATGTCGCCGGAGGTCGCGCTTGCGATGCAGAACCTCCGCCAGTTTATGTATGACAAGGTATACAGCAATCCCATCGCCAAGTGCGAGGAGAATAAGGCGGTTACGCTGGTGAAAACCTTGTATGAGCATTATATGAACCATACCAATGAGTTGCCGAAGTTCTATCTGGAGCTGGGCTTTCGGGGGGAACCGCGGGAGAAGGTTGTCTGTGATTACATAAGCTCCATGACGGACCGTTTTGCGATTGCGCTGTATGAGAAATTATATGTACCGAAGTTTTGGATGGGATAAGAGGAGTCTGGTTTGAATGTATTATCCGGAGGAGCTTATAGAGGAAGTCCGGCAGAAAAGTGACATTGTTGATGTAATTTCGGGTTATGTAGGACTGCAGAAGAAGGGGAGCAACTATATGTGTTGCTGTCCTTTTCATGGGGAGAAAACGCCTTCCTTCTCGGTAAACCGGTCAAGGCAGATTTATAAATGCTTTGGCTGTGGGGAGGGCGGCAATGTCATTACGTTTGTAATGAAATATGAGAACTGCACCTTTCCGGAAGCGCTGAAGATGCTTGCCGATAAGGCGGGCGTGGCGCTTCCTCAGATGGAATACTCGGAGGAGGCAAAGCGCCGCGAGAGCAGGAGGCAGCGCCTGTTGGCGGTAAACAAGGAGGCAGCTACATTTTATTATTACCAGTTACGCACGGAACGGGGTGCGAAGGCGCAGGCATATCTGGACAAGCGCAGACTTTCGGCGGAGACGAAGAAAAGCTTCGGGCTTGGATACGCACCCGCAAGGGGCGAGGAGCTGCTGGCTTATCTGCATAAGAAGGGCTTTAGCGACGACTTGATTAGAGACGCGGGGCTTGCGAAGGCGGACGAGCGGCGCGGAACGACGACGCAGTTCTGGAATCGGGTCATGTATCCGATACAGGACATCAACCACCGTGTTATCGGTTTTGGCGGCCGTATTATGGGCGATTCGGACAGCGGGCCGAAGTACCTCAATTCTCCGGAGACAGAGATTTTTGACAAGAGCAGGAATCTCTATGGGATGAATTATGCGCGTGCTTCACGGGCCGGCAATATCATCCTGTGCGAGGGCTATATGGATGTTATCAGCATGCATCAGGCAGGCTTTACACAGGCGGTTGCATCGCTTGGCACGGCCTTTACACCCGGACAGGCCGGACTTATCAGGAAGTATACAAAGGATGTGCTGCTGGCGTATGACAGTGATGGCGCGGGCGTCAAAGCGGCGTTGCGGGCAGTACGGATTCTGCGTGACGCGGGAATGTCAGGGAAAATCATTAATATGACGCCGTATAAGGATCCGGATGAATTTATTAAAAACCTCGGGCAGGAGGCGTTTCAGGAGCGAATCAACAACGCGGAAAATTCCTTCCTGTTTGAAATCAGGATGCTTGAACGCGATTTTAATATGAATGACCCCGAGGAGAAGACCAATTTTCATAATCAGATCGCAAGGCGGCTCTGTGAGTTTGGCGAGGATGTGGAACGAGAGAACTATATTACGGCAATTGCGGAGAAATATCACATCGGCTTTGACAATCTCAGGAAGCTTGTGGTAAATACCGCGGCGAAAACGGGCGGGTATGCGGTCCCGTTGGAGCGGCCGCGTTCCGGAATTCAGAGCAGGAGCAGGAACACACCGCAGGAAAACGCCAAAAAGATGCAGCGGCTGCTGCTGACATGGCTGACGGATTACCCACAGCTCTACTTCAAAATAAAGGAATATATTTCGCCGGAGGATTTTACCGACGCGCTTTCCGGTAAGGTTGCCGAGCGGATGTTTGACGATATCGAGAAGAACCGATTTAATCCGGCAGGCATTATCAACATGTTTGAGGACGAGAAGGAGCAGAGTGAGGCAGCGTCGCTGTTTACGACGAAGCTGCCGGAGTTTGAGGCACAGACGGACAAGGAGAAGGAAAAGGCGTTTCGGGATATTCTTCTGGGTGTGAAAAATAACAGCTATGAATATTACTCCGCACGGTCGGGTGTGGACATTACGGCACTCAATAAGGTAGTCGAAGGCAAAAAGGCATTGGAAGAACTTGGCAAAATGCATATTTCTTTCAATTAGGGATAAAAATATATGGTATGGAGGATGGACCGGAATGGACGAAAACACACAAGCAAAATTTGATGCGAAATTAAAAGAGCTTCTGGCATTGGCAAAGAAAAAGAGAAACGTGTTGGAATATCAGGAAATCAATGACTTTTTCAAGGATTTACCGCTTGAGGAGGATCAGTTTGAGAGAATTCTTGAGGCGTTGGAGCAGAATGGCGTGGACGTGCTTCGGATTACGGAGGATGACGACGATTTGTCCGACGAGGATCTGCTTCTGAGCGATGAGGAAGAGGTTGACATGGAGAACCTTGACCTTTCGGTACCTGACGGTGTCGGTATTGAGGACCCTGTCAGGATGTATCTGAAGGAAATCGGCAAGGTTCCTTTGCTGAGTGCGGACGAGGAGATTGAGCTTGCAAAGAAAATGGAGCTTGGTGACGAGGAAGCGAAAAAGCGTCTGGCGGAGGCAAACCTGCGTCTTGTGGTAAGTATCGCCAAACGGTATGTAGGCAGAGGCATGCTGTTTCTTGATCTGATTCAGGAAGGCAACCTCGGTCTGATTAAGGCGGTTGAGAAGTTTGACTACCGAAAGGGGTACAAGTTCTCAACCTATGCGACGTGGTGGATTCGTCAGGCGATAACCAGAGCAATTGCAGACCAGGCGAGAACCATCCGAATTCCCGTCCATATGGTTGAGACCATTAATAAGTTGATTCGTGTGAGCAGACAGCTTTTGCAGGAGCTTGGACGTGAGCCGTCTCCGGAGGAAATTGCGAAGGAGATGAATATGCCGGAGGAGCGCGTGCGGGAAATTCTCAAGATTTCGCAGGAGCCGGTCTCCCTTGAAA
>CAMWYL010000227.1 GCA_947178465.1 uncultured Lachnospiraceae bacterium
CAGTTATGGTGAGCAGGGGGCTGGCATATTCTTTGGTCATCGAGGGTGCGGTTCCTTTTTGGGATTCATCAAAGATTGCCTGCCGGCCGCTGCATCCAGAGCTTACGGCAACGTGTGTTTTGGCATGGAAACGGGAACAGCCATTTAGTTTGGCGGCTACAAAATTTATAGAATACGCAAAATGCTTTTTAAGCATGGATGAGTCATAAAAACTAAGTATTTGATATGCGTCAGGCATATGATTATAATGTAAGTGCAGGGATGAGGCAGGCAGCTTCGGAACCGCACTTACATTTTTGTTTTAGGAGGGGGATGCTTTTTCATGGAACCAGATATCTATGCTCTTTCCAAAGCCGGCTTCAGTAAAGAGAGGATTGAGGAAATAACCAGGTGCGATGATAAGGAGATACAGATACGGATGCTGCGGAAATGTCGGTATCAATTGCTGGATGAGATACATGGAAAGCAGCAGTCCCTTGACGAGATTGATTATATCATCTGCAAAATGAAAGAACAAAGATAGAAAAGAATGGAGGCATTTTATGAGAAAAATTTTATCTGTGTTGTTGGTGTCCTTGCTGATTTTCTCTTTTGCCGCCTGTGGCAGTGAGAAAAATATTTCAAAGGGAGGCGGTGAGGAAAGCACGGGAATTTCTGCACAGGAAAGCAGCGGGAAGGATGATTTTTCACACGAGGAAGATATTTCAGATGCGCAGCAGACTTTGGAATTAGAAGGCGGAGGGAAAGATCAGTCGGCAAGCAATATTCTGATTGTTTATTTTTCACGCTGGGGAAATACCGATTATCCGGATGATGTGGATGCTACTACCTCAGCGAGTATTGTGCCTGATGGAGATGGGCGATATGGTACGACAGAGTATATTGCAAATTTGATAGCGGATGAAGTAGGCGGGGATTTACACCTGATTGAAACGGTTACGCCTTACACGGCAGATTTTGATGAACTGCGGGATGTAAACCATGACGAGATGGGACGGAATTATCTGCCGGAGCTTAAGGAAAGTAATCTGGATATTGCCGGATATGAGATGGTGTTTGTAGGCTATCCGGTATGGGCAACCGATGTCCCACAGGCAGTTCTGTCGTTTCTAAATGAGTATGACCTGTCAGGTAAAACGGTTATTCCATTCTGCACCCATGACGGATATGGGGCAGGACACAGCTATCAGACGATTGCGGATGCGAGCCATGCGGCAGTTTCTCTGGATGGTATTGCGATTGAAGCAAAAGATGTGCCGGGTGCTCAGGATACGGTATCTGATTGGCTTGCAGACATTGGGATATCCGGCTCACAGGAGCAGGATGCGGCGGGGAGTGGAACTGCTATTCAAATCACAATTGGCGATATTACATTAGATGGTGTTCTGTATGATACGCCACTGGCAGAAGAAATAAAAGCATATTTTCCACTGACGATTTCCATGTCAGGATATGGCGGAAGGGAATATTACGGTGGTGTGGATTTTTACCCGGAGAATTTGGAAGGAGGTCAGAAGAATTTTGAGAACGGAGATATTACTTATTGTGAATCACACCACAATATGGCCGTCTTTTATGCACAGACTGACAACCCCGACCTGTCGGTAGATGTGATTCCTATCGGCCGTGTCACTTCTGACCTTGCAGTATTTGAGAACCTTGACAGCCGGGAGGAGATTACTTTTTCGCTGGCACAGTAAAAAAACATCACCCAAATATTTAGAGAATGGGATTATGCTAAAAAAATCGGAGGTATTTATGATGAAAAAAGTGATTACTGTTTTAATTTCTCTGTTGATGATTTTAAGTTTGGCAGCTTGTGGAAACTCTGCAAGCCAGACCGGGCAGCCTTCTACGGAAGAGAAGCTGGAGGCAGGCACTGTGGATAGGGAGGAACCTGCAGAAAACAATACTGATGCAGAAAATACGGATACTTCTGAAGGAAAGACGAACGAACTGGAGAATCCGGAAAATCCGGATATTCCGAAAGAACAGGGAACAAAGGTACTGGTGGCCTATTTTTCCGCTACCAATACAACGGAGGGAGTAGCAGAGCATATCGCAAACGGATTGAGTGCGGATATTTATGAAATTGTTCCGGAAGAACCATATACGGATGCAGACCTGAATTATAATGACAATAACAGCCGTACCACGATCGAAATGAATGATCCGGATGCCCGTCCTGCTATTTCCGGTTCAGTGGAAGATATGGAACAGTATGATATTGTGTTCATTGGATTTCCGATCTGGTGGGGGGAGGCACCGAGGATTGTCAGTACTTTCGTGGAGAGCTATGATTTTTCAGGAAAGACGATTGTTCCATTCTGCACTTCCGGCGGCAGTGGCGTGGGTTCTTCTGCAACAAATCTGGAGCAGCTCACAGATGGAGCAGACTGGCTTCCGGGAAAGCGGTTGAATGGCAGCGATTCGCAGGATGCGGTTATGGAATGGGTAAACGGTCTTGGATTGGATTTTGGAGAATGATCTGACAAAGGCAAATGGATTTTGTTCCGGAAGGGAGGCAGTGCCTTATGCAGACAAAAATGAAAATAAAAACAGGAATCGATTTATTGATGACGGTGCTGCTTCTCCTGTTAATGGCATATCAGATTACCGGGCAGGAACTGCATGAGTGGTTTGGTGCAGGGGAGCTTCTGCTGTTCCTGCTGCATAATATCCTGAATATGAAATGGTATGGTAATTTGTTCAAAGGAAAATACAGGCTGCCTCGTATCGTACAGACTATCGTTAATTTCGGTGTCCTGATTACAATGTTGTGCCTGGGATTCAGTGGGATCGTGATGTCGCGCCATGTATTTGTGGCACTTTCTATCCATGGTCCGATGGCAACGGCAAGGATGATGCACTTGGCGGCCTCCTATTGGGGATTTGTGCTGATGAGTGTGCATTTAGGGCTTCATTGGAGCATGGTTCCGGGAATGTGCCGGAAACTGACAGGCAGCAGGGAAAAACCACAGGCTGTTACATGGATTTTACGAGTGATGGCAGCCTTGCTTGCCATGTACGGGCTGTATCTCTTTGGCAGAAAAGATATTCTTTCTTATATGTTCCTTAAGCAGCAGTTTGTGTTTTTTGATTTTGAGCAGAGTGCGGAGACTGTATTCGTGGAATATATTGCAATGATGGGCTTTTGGGCTTTTGCTGCCTGTTATATATCGAAGGGAATTATTAGAATTCCTGCATCAAAAAACTCTGCACAGAAAAATGAAGAGAAGGAAGGAGGCTCACGATGAAAAGAATCAGTGCATTCGCTGTTTTGACAGCCGCTATGCTCTTTATGCTGTGCGCATGTGGGAAAACAGAGATGGAACAGAATACAGGTTCCCAAACGGGAAGCACATCAGAGGGGGCAGAAAACATGGTAAATACAAAGGATACCGGAACAGCAGGTATTGCTGACAATAGTGAAACAAAGGAAACAAAAGCACTGGAGAACATCGCAGAGAATTTTGTGCTGATTCCGGGCGGCACTTTTCAGATGGGCAGCCCGGAGACAGAAAATTGGCGCTCGGAGGATGAGACACAGCATACAGTAACCGTCAGCGACTTTTACATGAGTGTTTATGAACTGACGCAGGCGGAATATCAGGAAATCATGGAAGAGAATCCGTCCACCTTTTCGGGCAGTGATCTTCCGGTGGAGAATGTATCATGGCTGGATGCCATACGTTACTGCAATGCCCGGAGTGAAAAAGAAGGCTTTGAGCCGGCCTATACAATAGAAGGGCAGACTGTCATATGGAACCGGGGAGCAGACGGCTACCGCCTGCCTACGGAAGCGGAATGGGAATATGCCTGCAGAGCGGGTACTGTGACACCTTTTAATACGGAAACTTCCATCAGTGCGGAGGAAGCAAATTATTATGGACATTACCCTTATGAGATTGAGGGGAATTATTTCTCGCAGGAGAATCTGACCACAAAACCGGGACAGTACCGTCAAACAACCGTTGCCGTGAACAGCTTTTCACCTAATGCATGGGGACTTTACAACATGCACGGCAATGTGGGCGAATGGGTATGGGATTATTATGGGGATTATGGTGCAGAGCCGCTGACAGATCCAATTGGGGCGGAGACGGGGACACTGCGGGTATACCGTGGCGGAGGCTGGAATGATTTCGCTAAGAATATGCGCAGTGCATACCGTGCAACGATGGCAGAGGATAAAGGCAGCTTTAACATTGGAATCCGGCTTGTCCGTGGTATTGCAGGTGGCAGTAAAAGCGTGGCCAGTACTGGTACACAGAATGCGGCGGATGGTGATGGAAAAGTCCTGATTGCTTTTTTCTCATGGGGCGGCAATACGAAGGGAATCGCGGAGGAAATTCAGTCCCAGACAGGGGCGGATCTGTTTGAAATAGAACTTGTCAATCCTTATTCCAACGATTATAACACTGTACTGGATGAGGCGCAGAGGGATCAGAATGAGCAGGCACGCCCGGAACTGGCAAACCATGTGGAGGATATGGAAGAGTATGACATAATCATCCTGGGCTATCCTAACTGGTGGGCATCAATTCCCATGCCGATTGCTTCTTTTCTGGAAGAATATGATTTTACGGGAAAAACAATCATTCCTTTCTGTTCCCACGGTGGGGGACGGTTTGGGCAGAGCCTGACAGCAATCTCAAAGCTGGCCCCGGATGCAGTGATGGGCGAGGCTTTGTCAGTACATTATTCCGGAGGCAGCGGCCTGCCGGATGATGTGGAAGAATGGCTGAGGACAAATGGGATTATAGAATAGGCAGGATATGACTCTTTTGAAAAAGGAAAAGTATTATGGGCGGGAAGGATTTGTTTTCTGATCAGGAACTGAAAAAAATGATTGTACCCCTGTTTTTAGAGCAGCTTCTGGTGATGTTTGTGGGGCTTGCGGATACGCTGGTTGTCAGTTATGCCGGGGAATCGGCGGTATCCGGGGTGTCTTTGGTCAATCAGTTCAATACCATATTTATTTACCTGTTTACAGCGCTTGCTTCCGGGGGAGCTGTTGTGATCAGCCAGTATATAGGCAGGCAGGATACAGACCTTGCAGGAGAGTCCGCAAGCCAGCTTTTGATGTTCTCTTTTGGTTTTTCCATACTGCTTGGGGCAGCGGTCCTGCTTGGGAATGAAGCGATGCTGCGCCTGCTGTTTGGGAAAGTGGAGCAGCCGGTCATGGAGGCATGTATTATATACCTGAGAATTTCAGCTTATTCCTATCCGGCGCTTGCCGTTTACAATGCGGGGGCGGCTGTTTACCGCAGTCTTGGAAAAACAAATGTGACGATGTATCTCTCGGTAGTGTCCAATGTGATCAATATCATTGGCAATGTGATCGGTGTTTTTGTTTTCCGCGCCGGGGTAGCCGGGGTTGCATGGCCGTCCTTCATTGCCCGTGTTTTTTCCGCAGTGGCCATCACTTTTCTTTGCTTTCGTGAAAAGAACGGGGTGGTGTATAGGGGAAAGTGGATTTTTAGCTGGCATGGCAGTCTGATGAAAAGTATTCTGAATGTGGCTGTACCAAACGGCATAGAAAACGGTATCTTCCAGCTTGTCAAGGTAGCACTGAGCAGTATCGTGGCATTGTTCGGAACTTATCAGAT
>CAMWYL010000228.1 GCA_947178465.1 uncultured Lachnospiraceae bacterium
GTATCATTCCTTTTTGATGAGGCGAATTACACAAAATATTGCTAAGCTGCCCTTGCGGAGGCAAATGAGATTTTCTTAATATTCCATCAGTTCCCAGCGATTTCGGGACATGGATGTAAAAAGCTGTTCCGGCTTTTTGAAACGCTCACCCTGAGTCCGGATGGCGAATGGTGAGCAGTCGCATCCGTGCCTCACACCTCACACGGAATATTTAGAAAATCCATTTGCCGTAGCCGGCAGCGTGCAATATTTTGTGCAATCCGCCGGCTTCAAAAGCCCCTCACTCCATATCCAACTCCACCGGACAATGGTCAGACCCCGGTACCTGCGCATGAATCTTTGCGTCCGTCAGCCTGTCCTTTAACGCCTCGGACGCCACAAAATAGTCAATACGCCACCCCACATTCTTCGCTCTGGCCTGATGCATATAAGACCACCATGAGTACGCCCCCGTCACCTCCGGATAAAAATGTCGGAAGGTATCCACAAAGCCGTTCTCCAGTACCCTCCCGAAGCAGGTTCTCTCTTCATCCGTAAAGCCGGCATTGTGGTGATTTGTTTTTGGATTTTTCAGGTCGATCTCCTGATGTGCCACATTGAGGTCGCCGCAGAAAATCACGGGCTTGCTCTCCTCCAATACCTTCAGATAATGCAAAAAGGCCTCCTCCCACTGCATCCGGTATGCTAATCTGGTCAGCTCCCGCTGAGAATTGGGCACATACACCGTCACCACATAGAACTCCTCGTACTCTGCCGTAATAATCCGTCCCTCATGGTCGTGCTCCTCCACGCCCATCCCATAAGCCACCCGCAGCGGCTCCTTCTTCGTAAAAAGCGCCGTTCCGGAGTATCCCTTCTTCTCCGCATAATTCCAATACTGATAATATCCCGACAGCTCCAAATCATGCTGCCCCTCCTGAAGCTTTGTCTCCTGAAGGCAGAAAACATCCGCATCCGCTTCCTTAAAAAAATCCATAAACCCCTTCTGTAAACATGCCCGCAGTCCGTTTACATTCCAAGATATCAGCTTCATATAGCTCCTCCGTTCTTTCCCCACAAGCCTCCGGGGTGTAATAAATGTATTTTTATACATAATTTTATGCATAATATTCACTACTTTTTCTCAATTCTACACTTTTTCCCGTTTTTGTCAATATGCAATGAATAAATTTTCACTTGATTTCTCCTCTGTAATGATGTATATTAATTTTAAATGAATTTACAAAAAGGAGATTACATTATGAAAGAAAAAGTAGTTCTGGCTTATTCAGGCGGTCTGGACACGACCGCAATCATTCCATGGTTGAAGGAAAATTTTGATTACGAGGTTATCTGCGTCTGCGTTGACTGCGGGCAGGAGGAAGAGCTTGACGGCTTGGAAGAGCGCGCAAAATCCTGCGGCGCGGAAAAGCTTTACATCGAGAACGTAATTGACGAATTCTGCGATGAGTATATCGTTCCGTGTGTACAGGCAAACGCCATCTATGAGAACAAGTACCTGTTGGGTACTTCCATGGCAAGGCCCCTTATCGCCAAGAAGCTTGTGGAAATCGCGAGAAAAGAAGGCGCGACCGCAATCTGCCACGGTGCTACCGGGAAGGGCAATGACCAGATTCGTTTTGAGCTTGGCATTAAGGCGCTTGCTCCCGATATCAAGATTATCGCGGCATGGAGAAACGACAAGTGGACAATGGACTCCCGTGAGTCAGAGATTGAATACTGCAAGGCACACGGCATTCATTTACCGTTTTCGGCAGACTCCTCCTACAGCCGTGACAGAAATATCTGGCACATCAGCCATGAGGGTCTGGAGCTGGAGAATCCCGCAAACGAGCCGAATTACGACCACCTTCTTGTACTTGGCACAACACCCGAGAAGGCTCCTGATGAGGGCGAATATGTGACAATGACCTTTGAAAAGGGCATTCCTACCTCTGTAAACGGCAAGAAGATGAAGGTTTCCGATATTATCCGTGAGCTGAACCGTCTTGGCGGCAAGCACGGCATCGGCATCGTTGACATTGTAGAGAACCGCGTTGTCGGCATGAAATCGCGCGGCGTATATGAAACGCCCGGCGGCACCATCCTTATGGAGGCGCATCAGCAGCTTGAGGAGCTTATCCTTGACCGCGATACATACACCTTAAAGAAAGAAATGGGCAACAAGATGGCCGATACCGTTTACGAAGGAAAATGGTTTACCCCCAAGCGCGAGGCTATTCAGGCCTTTATCGAGAAAACGCAGGAGTATGTGACCGGAGAGGTTCGCTTCAAGCTCTACAAGGGCAATATCATCAAGGCCGGCGAGACAAGCCCCTACACCTTATACAACGAGAGTATCGCGTCCTTCAAGACCGGTGATTTATACGACCACCACGACGCGGAGGGCTTCATCAATCTCTTCGGCTTATCCTGCAAGGTTCGTGCCATGAAAATGCAGGAAGCAGTGAACAAATAATCGTGACAAATAAGTTGTCAGTTGGTACAGCTCAACATTTCATTCGGGCTAAGCACAGAAGAAAAGGGGAACGCTATGCTTGTAATCAGCATTATTGCAGGGTATTTTGCAGTGGTGAACCTTTTGGGCTTTGCAATGATGGGCATTGATAAAAGGAGGGCAATCAAACGACTCTGGAGGATTCCGGAGTCTACCCTCTTTATTATCGCCATTATCGGCGGAAGCCTCGGTTCCATCCTCGGTATGCGGATTTTTCACCACAAAACCAGACATTGGTATTTCGTATATGGGATGCCGGCGATTCTGCTCTTGCAGATCGCTGCGGTTGTAGCGCTTTGGAAATCTCCGATTGAATTTTCGATTATGTAGCTTCAGACAAATTCAGAGATTATATGAGGACGCAAGCAAAACGTCCAAATATTCTATTGCACAGGGAGAGTTTCCTGTGCTATTCTTTTTATATATGAAGTAAATCCGGCAGCTTCCACTGCCTTTGATATTCTGATGCGCAGGCCGCTTCCGGCAGTATGATTGGAGGGAATAAGACATGCATGTTGCGATTTGTGATGATAATGTAGCGGACAGAAGGCATATGGAACGCCTTCTCTCAAGAGAATCGGACAAAAGAGCGGGTACACCGAACATTTTATATATTGACTCTTATGGGAACAAGGACCATTTTCTCAGAACGCCCCTGAAATACAATCTCGTGTTTATGGACATGACCTCCCGTGAGGGGCTGGTCCGGGAAATTCTGGCCGGTCTGGAGGACTTGGGCTTTCATGCCCCGCTCGTGCTGTATTCCTCAACAATTGACTATACTGCCATTCCCAATCTGCCAAGCTATGTGGTACACGCCAAAAAGCCGTATCTGCCGGAACAGCTCCCGGAATTTTTGAGGCTGGGTGACCGCAATGTGCTTGAGAATGTCGTCACCATACAGATTCACCAGAAAAGTGTGCTGCAGCATGTTCCCAAAAATGAGATTATGTATGCCATGCCGCAGGAGGAACACTACTCCCTCTATCTGTCCAACGGCACGGTCATTGAAATTGACGAGGATATCAGTATTCTCCGGCAGATTTTCGAGCCGTTTGATGAGATTAAGTTGGTCAACAAGACCTGCTTTGCGAACTTTCGGTATGTATCGGCAGTGACCCCCGTTTCCATTGCGATGCAGGATACCCGCAAGCTGAGTATCTCCCCGCTCCACTATCAGAAATTTAAGTGGCTGAAGGAAGGACTGATTCTATAATACGCAGCGAAAAAATGTAAGCTCAGTAGTTTACCCATTTTTTAAGATTTTCTCCTAAATAAACGCTCCTAAAAACTCGGCGGCTTTGATTTTTCAAACGCCGCCGAATTACGGGCACATGGCAATGCCCTTCACTGTTCGGCAGCTTTTTCTTTTATCTTCTTGCTACAGTCTTTACTCTACAATATAAGTACCGACGCTGAATTCTTAATTACCTCTACAACAATTATGGGGACAAATTCTTTTACCAATCAATACAAGGCAGAAGAAAGAACTATATGTCATGCATACGAGGCACCTGTTGATCATAAGACAAAATATTACATATTTATGAAACCGGAAATTTTAAAAGACTAAAATCATTTTCACTCCTTCCAAAGTGAAAATAAACTTTTCACTTCAGCATCAAATAATAATTGACATAAAACATGTTTAACTATTGACTTTTGTGGTTGTATGACATAAGATAGTTGTAGCATAATAAAAAGCAGTATAAAGGAGAGATTGGAAATGGAAAATAATAACTTGTCACTTAATGAAAACATGCTTGATATGGAAAATATGGAGATTAATATTGCAGAAATAGAAAATGCATTAGCACCAGAATTGCCGGATAGTGTTGCTGCCTTTATGAATTCATGCGTAGATAAGCCATATTAAGTCTGGAATAAAGAGATGGTTTACGATGTGATAATAATTGGTGCCGGTCCATCCGGACTGTACTCAGGATTGATAATCCAAACAGCAACTCCAGTTCAAAGCATCCCGGAAGATTTCAGTGTTAAAATAATTGAAGCAGCGAATTGCCCGGGTGGTTTGACAAAGTATGGATTTATACAAATATCGAAAAAATGGGCCTTTCATGGCAAAAATCTTGTAGGTGCATTATACCAAGAATGCTTAGACGCAGGAGTTTCATTTAACTTCAACGAAAAAGTATTATCAATAGAGGAAAATGATATTTTTACTGTAAAGACAAACAAAGCTATTTATTATGCTAAATATGTAATTGTGGCTACAGGTATAATGACCTATCCAGATGTTATGTTAAATCCAGGAAAAACAAATATAGGCTTACATACACCTAATGAAATGGCAAGAGAATTTGTGGAGAATTATGGATGGAAAACGATACTCGTTGTCGGAAACCATACAAAATCTATTAATTCACTAAGGTCACAATTGGCACAATATTTTGATAAGGCAGATGCATTCACCATTAGTAATAAAGATTATAGTCACGATAGTGATTATATAAATGGTGTCCCTTCTAAATTGTACGGAGAGTATGATGGAATTGTCTATGATTACAACTCTTATAAATTGAAAAATGGCACCACAGATTTTTTAAAAACCTTACCGCTAAATTTCATTAATGGGTACATTAGTTCTGATGAATTTGGCGAAACAAGCATAGCAAATTTGTTTGTTGTCGGAACGGTTACAACACCTACTTCAGGTGTAATGGCGGCCATTTATTCAGCACAAATTGCCGCTTTTGCAATAGGAAGACGATTATGCAAAACAACAAAATCTGATGCAAGTGGTAGATTCCCATTTTTTCCGCGTGAAAAATTTTGGGCAGATTCATATCAAAATCAAATAACATTATAGCAGGCTTTGATGATGCAAAATATGATCTATGTGTGAATTAACCAAAGCGCAATATGTCTAAACTGTAGGTGTATTGCGCTTTTGTGAATAGAGGAAATATCAATGAATGATGCAATAAAAGAACAGATATATCTATTTTTAAAAACATATGATAAAGAATATACCGAACCACATATTTATTATTCCAAAAAAATAATGAGTATCATATACAATCATATAAATAGAGTGTTAATGAAAAATGATGTGAAATGCTTATAC
>CAMWYL010000229.1 GCA_947178465.1 uncultured Lachnospiraceae bacterium
CATAATTATATGGCAGATCCAACGCTCGTCCCACGTCCCGAATAACACCCTTCGCCGCCATTGTACCGAAGGTTACAATCTGCACCACCTTGTCCTGTCCGTACTTCCCGCCGACATAGTCAATAACCTCCTGCCTGCGCTCATAACAGAAATCAATATCAATATCCGGCATGGAGATACGCTCCGGATTCAGGAAGCGCTCAAAGAGCAGATTATACCGAATCGGGTCAATATTGGTAATATGCAGACAGTAGGAAACAATGCTGCCCGCCGCGCTGCCACGCCCGGGACCTACCGGAATGTCATGCGCCCGCGCCCAGTTGATAAAATCCCATACAATCAGAAAATAATCGACATAGCCCATGTTCCTGATGACGCCCAGCTCATAATTCAGCTTCTCCATAAGCGCACCGTCATCCTCGGGGTAGCGCTCCCGCATTCCGTCAAGACAGAGCTTATTGAGATAGCTCCACGAATCGTAACCCTCCGGCACGTCAAACTTCGGCAGTTTCGTGACGCCGAACTCGATTTCCACATTGCACCGCTCCGCAATCATGGCAGTATTATCAATGGCCTCCTGCGCATAGGGGAACAGTCCGCGCATCTCCAGCTCACTCTTTACAAAATACTGCCCGCCGTCGTAACGCATTCTGTCCTCATCCGTGACCTTCTTGGCCGTCTGGATACACAGCAGGATATCATGTGCCTTCTCGTCCTCAGCATAGGTATAATGAATATCATTTGTCGCTACCAGCGGCACGTCCAGCTCCTTGCTCAACCGCACCAACGCCGCGTTCACTGTCTTCTGGTCCGAAATCCCATGATCCTGCAGCTCGAGAAAATAATTCCCCTTCCCGAAACAGTCGATATATTTCTGTACGGCCTTTTTCGCCTCCTGATAAAGCCCCTTCACAATCAGGCGCGGCACCTCTCCGGCAAGACATGCGGACAGCGCGATAATCCCCTCATGGTACTCACAAAGCACCTCCATATCCACACGCGGACGGTAATAATACCCCTCCGTAAAGCCCTTGCTGACAATCTTCATCAGATTCGCATAGCCGGTATTGTTTTCCGCCAACAGCACCAGATGGTGGTACCTGTCCTCGCCACCCGTCAGCTCCTTGTCAAATCGCGAATTGGGCGCCACGTAAACCTCGCATCCGAGAATGGGCTTAATCCCGTTCGCCCTCGCTTCTTTATAAAAGTCGATGACACCATACATCACACCGTGATCCGTGATAGCCGCGCTGTCCATCCCCAGCTCCTTCACGCGCTTTACATATTCCTTTATTTTATTGGAGCCGTCCAAAAGGCTGTATTCCGTATGCACATGCAGATGTGTAAATGCCATAGTATCCTCCTTCGCCCATTCGCTTTATCCTATGATGATTTTACCCGTTAATGGAAGATAATGCAAGAAGCTCCATTAAATATCCTGATGCGTAGCGATCAAAACCGCCCTGCCGTGCTGCCGTGCCTCCATATAGGCAAGCACACGCTCCCTTGTCTCGTCATCCAGTCCGGTAAACGGTTCATCCAGCAGCAGCAAATCACTATCGGCAGCATATGCTCTGGCAATCGCAACACGTCGCTTCATACCGCCACTCAGCTCCCGACAGGGTCTGTCCATGTCTTCCTCGGCTAAAAGCTGTAATAAATGCGCCCTGGCGGTCTCACGGCTGCCGGTTACCAGCTCCACGTTTTTCACAGCGCCGTACTCCTCCAGAAGCCTGTCCTCCTGAAACACCATACTGACACGTGCGTCATTTTTATCCCCGTTTTTATCCCATTGAAGGCTTCCGGAATCCGGCTGCTCCAAGCCTGCTATCAGGCGAAAATAAGTCGTCTTCCCGCTTCCTGACGGGGAACGGAAGTAATAAGTATTGCCCTGTTCGTACTGCGCAGAGATTTTGTCCAACACCAAGTGCGTGCCATAACTTTTGGAAAGGTTCTTAATCCGCAGCGCACTTTCCCTTGCATCTGCCGTCTTGCTGCTTTGCAAATTTGCATGCAGATCTACATGCATACATGCCGGTTCCCACTTACAGAAGCGTTCCCATCCATACAGGACAAGCCTTTCAAATGCAACACTCAGCAAAATCGTCGTCGCAGTCCACGCCAGCACGCCTGCGGTGTCCAGATAAATCTTCGACATATAAAGCCGCTCTCCGATGGAATACAGCGGCGTCCCGATTACCTCCGCCGCCACGCCCGACTTCCAGCTCATCCCGACGGATATACGAATACTGCTGTCCAGAAAGGGCTTTAACGCAGGGCGATAAATATAGAAAAAGCGGTTCAGCCCTCGAATATCAAAGACGTCCGCCATCTCCAGCAGGCGTTTGTCCGTGCTTCGAAAGCCTTCCAGCGTGTTAATCCAGATATTCGGCAGTACCACACAGAAGCTGATGACCACCGACAGCACATCAGAACGCCACCAGATTAAAAACAGCACCACAAAGGAAGCCACCGGTATTGCCTTAATCAGCGACAGAATCGGCGACAGGATCTCCTCCAACAGAGAAAAGCGGGCGCTCAGGGCCGCCATAATAAGCCCCACGAGCACACCCGCCAGAAAGCCCGCCGCTATTCGCAGAACCGAGCAGCCGATGGTCTGCCAAAAGGAGACGGTGACAATATTTTGCAGCAGCACCGCTCCTGTTGTGACAGGTCCCACCATAAGAATGTCGTTGCCAACCCACATGCTGACAAGCTGCCACAGCAGCAGCCAGCCAAGCAGAATGATAAGCTTCTTATTCATAGTAGAAATCGTCTCCCGGCAGAGCGCCGCCTACCGCCTCAGGATTTTGGTCATACAGCACCTGAAGGTATCCGGACAGCGCCTGCTTCATTTCCGAACCGGCAATATAAGTAATATTACACTCGGGAATCGCCTTTTGTGCAATCGGCTCCTTCGCCACAATCCCCGCTTCCACGGCAAGCTGCGCTCCCTTTGCGGCATCCTCGTTAATCCTCTGCGCGCTCTCCTGATGCTCCTTCAAAAAGGTCTTTACCGCCGCTTCATTCTCTTTCAAAAATTCATTGCGGACAACCGTAACGCCTGTGACAAGACGGCTCCCGGCTGAGCCCTGTACAGCCTCCCACTGCTCATTCATATCCAATACAACAGCCAACGCCTCATTCTGCATACATGCCGCCGTCACAAACGGCTGCGGCAAAAGTCCGATTGCGTCCGGATTCTCCGCCAGCACTGCCGCAACTTCAGTTGCCTCCGATTTGTATTCCAATGTACAGCCGCCGTCAGCACTCCCAACGGCGATTCCGTTCTCCTGCAGGACATATTGCAGCACATAATCGGGGGTGGTTCCCTTTCCGGTCAGATAAATTGTCTTCCCTTTCAGATCCTCCACGCTGCCGATGGACGTATCACCGGATACCATATACAATACACCAAGGGTATTGATATCAATCACCGTAATCCCGCCGTTCGTCTTCTGGTAAAGCACACCTGCTACATTTGCCGGCAGCAGTGCAATGTCCAGCTCTCCCTTTACCATCAGGGGAAGCAGCTCATCGGCCGCAGTCATCATACTGAACTCGTACTGTCCTTCAGACTCGCCGTTTTGGGCCTCTTCCTGCAGGAATAAAAGTCCCATCGAAGTCGGGCCTTTCAACGCGCCGACACGTACCGTTGTCTGTTCCGCTTTTGCCTGTCCGCAGCCCGTCAGCATCCCTGTCGCCAACATAAGGATTGCGCTCAGCACAGCGAGCTTCTTTGTCATTTGCCTGATTTTTGTTGTCATTGTTCTCTTCCTTTCCACTCAGAATGTACCGCCGTTTCTCACGGCCTGCACACGCTTCGTATGTCAGTTATGATATTTTGATTTCGCTCAGCAGAATGAAATCCGGCTTTGCAATCTCGTTTTCATTATAGACACGGCTCTTGTCCTTGTCAATAATCCCTCTTTAGTACATTTTCAGGTTCGTTTTCTCATCTTCTATATGGATATCCAATACCGTTTCATCAAGTCACCGTCAACCTCAACAGTTTTCTCAAAAACGCCGCCGTTGGCGATAATCACCTTTTCACTGGCAAGATTGTCTGTGTCACAGGTAATCATTACCTTTTCAATATGTAACGCCTTGCAATGCTGCAGGTTCTGTCTTACCATTTTCTTCGCATATCCTTTGCCGCGCTCGCCCGGACGCACATAATATCCCATGTGTCCGCCCCATGTGCTCAAAATGGGCGTATTAATATGATGACGCAAATCTATTACGCCGACAATTCTGTTGTCCTCTTCGCGCACCGCAATATAGCAGTTGGCGGGGACTCTGCCCTCGGGGCAGGTTTCCGCGTTCTTAAACAGCCTTACCGTATCAATCCATTCTCGGGCGGACGAGCACTGCTCAAGGTTTCCGCAGCCGGCAAATTTATCTTTATCCTTTGAGGCGATGATTTCCTCTCGGAACTGCCAAATATCCTCTTCGTAGTCGGTTGTCGGTTCCATTAATTTTATATTGCTCATGGTATTACCCTTCCCTTTTATACGGATTTATTCTATCATGGTTTTCACATCGCCACAAGGCATCACATGCATTTTGCCGTGTCCATATGCCACTCTTGTACTTCGCAGCTTCTTTATACGGTCAAGCTTTATACTCACCCCAGTGCCCGTTTAAACAGTATCCACGTCGTCATAAAGTAACAGCCAAGCAACGCAAGCAGTACCCCGCTGACGCCGGCAAGCTGCACGAGAAGCGCAGTACCTCCGATATAGGCCGATATCTGCTCAGAAAGGCTCCAACTGAAATATCGGACAAATACCCCTGCAGCCAGCACCGCGGTACCAATCGGCAGGCCGAACCAGAATGCAATCTGCTTCAAAACCAGCCGATTCATATGGCTCTCCTCCACGCCCATTTTGCCCAGAATGCCAAAGCGATACCCGAACCGGTCCGCCTCTGAAAGCTGCTGCAGCGCCAGAATCGTAATGCAGCTCAGCATGAGGATAATCGCGCCGTACAGCATACTGACCTTCAGCACGAAAAAGCCGGCCGTCGCGGAGCTGATTTGTTCGCTCCTGGTACGTATGAGACGGTGCCGGCCCATGTATGTTTCCTCAAAAAGCCGTTGCAGCTCTGCCGCAGTTTCATAGGGAATCGGCTCCGGCGTGTTGATAAATCGGCAGCTGCCGACCTCCAACAGCTCATTACAGACCGCATCCGGAAATACATAGATTACATCCACATAGCTGTTGTACAGCATTTCTCCGATTCCATCCTCATAAACACCGTTCTCCGCCATTACAAGCCCCCCTGCGTCGGTGCCGATTTGCCGATGCTCCTCCGTAAAGAAATCAATATCCTCCTGTGTCGCAATCTCCTGCCACTGCGTCAGGAATTCCCCTTCCCCCAACGCGACGGCTTCCAGGCCGCGCATGGAGCGCAGCATGTTATAATCAGACAACGCAATCGCCGTCACAGGAAACTCATACTTATTTCTGCTGTGAAAGTCCTCCCGCCGCGGCAAATACACGGTAAGCGCACAGTCCTCCCTGATGGAAACGCCCTGCTCCCGTAAATAATCGGATACTAATTGATACCTGTCACTGAC
>CAMWYL010000230.1 GCA_947178465.1 uncultured Lachnospiraceae bacterium
TTCTCCACACGGATTTCGGTCGGCCGGGGCATAGGTTTAAATTCCCCCTGATTATTTGCAAGACCAAAATCGTGCAAAAACGATTTTTGTCAAAAATGACGAACCCCGCCATAACGCGGGGTTCGTCAAAGAATTCTCATAAAATATCACTACTCAAATCTAATAGGAAATAAAATGATTGTAATCGTTAATCATCGCAGATAGTCCCGTATCAAAAGAGGACAACGAACAGTTCCCCGCAATCGAAGTAATCAGCAGGTCAGAGCTGCTCAGCTCCTTTCCGTCCTTTACCTTCTGAAGAACCTCCGTAAGAGACGTTTTGGTATCCTTCATGTCTCTGAGGAAGCTGCTCCAATACGCAGAATGGATGGGAACGCCTTCTGAAGCAAGCTTGCTCTCATCCTTGCTGTACTCCAGCACCGCCTCCACGTTCTCGACAAATTCATCATACAGGGGCTGGATTTTTTCAAGATCCATATCCAGAATGTTCTCATCCCACACATCCTGATTAAACAGCTCCTCCTCTATGTCGTTGGCAAGATCAATCACCATGTTTATCGCATAAAATACCTCGTATCCCTCCGCTTTCATCTGCTCTAAGGCCTCCGCCTGACGCGCATCGGCAATGGCAGTCAGCTCTTCGATAAACAAATCCCCTGCATCAAAATAATCCACCAGCGCTTCCATCAGCGTTGTATGATACTCCTGCGCTCTCTTATAATCATCATCCAGATAGGACTTCATGTCGGTGTACTCTTCAATATCATTCAGCGTGGAAACCACAACGCTGATAGACGGGTACATATTCAGAAACGCATTATCAAGCGCACTCTTATCGCTCTTTGCACTCGCCATCTCATATGCCGTGTTCAGTTCCTCTATATTATGGCTTGCCAGAGAGTAACAGGTAAAATAATCATCATCTGCATCCAGCAGCGTAAACTCCTCCTGCTCAATATCCACATACTTAAAATACCGCTCAAGAGAATCCTGCAGTCTGCCTACCATAAAATTGTTGACATTGATATAGGTGTTATAAAGCTCCTGTTCCAGTTCCTCAGCCTCTTCCTCCGACAGGCTGCTGACGGTTTCCGTTTCCTCTTCGACCGCCACGCTTGAAACCTCCGGCTCCTTGTTATTGGAGACACTCCAACCGTTGGAAGAAGACATCCCCTGACACGCGGTCATGGAGCAGGCCATAATCAGCGCAGTCAAAACAATGGCGCATTTTCTTCTCATTTTCAATACCTCCTCAAAACTTTGTATTCAATTGTTTCATTCTATCATTTTTGCGAGGTGCCGGCAACAGATTTCGTTCCTCCGCACTCAGGTCAAAACGCCGCGCTTCTCCCCTCGTTTATTCCATACGTTATATAGTGTTGATACAATGCGGTTTTATCATAGCCGAAGGCTTCCTTCAGATCCGGATATCTGTTGGCATATGCTATATGGTTAAATCCATCCTCTGTGTCAAAAGCGGAAAGAATATCGGTATCCTGCGTCAGCCATGGGTTATTGATGTCATTGTCCGTCGGATCCCAGCCCCTATAAGGAGAATCCTCCGGTATTTTTATTGCTTCCGGTTTTCCGAGTTGTCCCGCTTCTTCGCTGTCGGAGTACACGATTACCGTCGTTCCCGCTTTACAGTTTTCATATATCCACTTTGCATCCCTGACAGCCAGACGGACGCAACCCAAGGATGCGTTTTCACCCAACGCATTATACTCCTCCCACTCCAAGGAATCCGGAGATGTTCTTGTGTAAGGCACGGAATGAAACAGAATCTTCCTGTTAAAGCGCACCGCATATCTGCCGTAGGTGTTGTCCACCATCTGACGCCATTCATAGTAGTCAGAGGTTTGAAAGACGCCTTGCGGGGTACCATGTCCCTTTCTTCCGCAGGAACAGGTCATGGCCTTGACGGGCGTCAACGTACCGTCCGCCTCCTGCCGCATAATCGTAACACAATTCAACGCGGTGTTCACATAAATAACATAATCCGGCTGTGACTCCATCGCAGGCTGCTCCAATAGTGCAGTTTCCGGCTCTGCGGCATTTACGATTTGACCTGTGCCCGAAAGCAACAGCAGTCCTGCACATACCATACCAATCATTAAAGCTCTGAATATTTTCATATTTATAACCATGCTCCTTTCTCAGTCTGCGAGTTTGTATAAATTTGTATAAATGATATTATAATTCAATTTCGCCGCTGACACAACCATAAAAAAATCGAGTGCAAATGCAATGATACCATTGCATTGCGCACTCAATTGCAAAAAGCTCCGCTTTTTGTTTGAGTGATATACGCTGCCGCAATTTCCTATAGCATAAAAAATCGGGATAAACCCATATGCCCCGTTCAACCCGATTTCCCTTATTCCATATTCATAAAAACCGTTCCATCACCCTGTCTACTGCCTGCGGCTCACAGAAAAGCTTCAAAATCCATGCCGCAATCCGGACACAAGTGCGATGAAAGTAAATAAACATAAATATAAAAGCAATCCCAAACAAAATTCCCGTCCAGAGTCTTCGTATATTATTGCTTTCATATGCCGTCAGCTTTTGTGTAAAGCCATCCGCTACCAACGGAAGCATCATAAGACATGCGACCCAAAAACTCGGACAGCCGAAACAACAGGCAACCAAGATGCCAAGCAACATACCAATCAGTTCTCCCGTGCAACGTGCGCAAATCGGAAACTGTTTGCCGCGAAAATAGAAGGAACGATCCGGTCTAGCATGGCATCCGAAAAAAATCCGCAGAAACCTGCCAATACGATTACATACCAAGTGCCGCTACTCCTGCTACACCCATTATAACAAATGCAATGATATAGAAAACTACAGCTGCAACAACAGATATAAGGGCACCAATTCCGGCTACCTTAGCGGTCTTGGGCTTTGTATCCTTCCATACGATGAATAAAATCAAACCAACGATAGGGATACAGCATCCAAGTAATCCCCACAAAAGGCTGCCACTATCTTCTACATTATTCTCTTCCATTTTTATTCTCCTTTTTCACCTTTAGAATCTTTTTGAATAAGAATCTTTTTTTGAATTTAAGAATCTTTTTCGGCATTCACATTTTGTCTTCAATTAATGATATGCTTTAAAAAAGATAAACTTTATTAAATTTCCATAAAGTTTAGCGCGTTAAACTTTGTTTATAATATCAAATAATGCCTTGTATGTCAACATTTTTCCACAAAAAACTGCATGAATATGAATATTGCCGTCAAAACTTGTTCCTGAAAAAGTATCTCTAAAACTCCTGTTTTAGGGTTCCTTATAACCTTATCATAATTTTCTATTACAAAATGTTTTCCATTCTTATCAATCACGTTTGTTCTGAAAATTATTTTCTTCTAACAAAACGGAAGAAGAAAACCTCCAAATCTTCAGGCGCCTTGGGCAATATTCAGACCACTTTCACTTTATACCTCAAATTCCTTCATCTTTTCCTGAAACAACTGTCTTCCAAGTTGTTTCGATATAAATATCGCTTCTCTCAGGCGATACACTTTACCGTCAGAAATTGCTGTTAATCTTCCATCCGGCATTTCATCGCCAAATTCGTCAAACATATCCATAATAGTTTTTTCCTCTCTGCTACTATCATATTAAGGAATATCCGCGCTTTCATTGCCCTAAGCTTCACTCCGGATATTCAACTTTCACATCTGTCGCAAATGGTTTCTTTTTCCCTTCTTTTGGAACAAAAGAGATTTTATTTCCCTTTTGAATCACTTCTTTTGCATGATTCGTCTCGGAATAAATACCCTCAGTAATAGAATATTCTTTTCCGTCATCACCAGTGACATAGGCATAATAACTTTTTGTTCCTTTTCCAACATAGTTGATTGTTCCTGTAACACGCTTAAAATCTGCTGTTGTAATGAGCGCTTGTGTCTCGGCAGCCTGCACATATGAATCGGTCTCGTTCGCCTGATTCACTTGAGTGAAATCTGCTTCTGACGAAATCTCCGTCTTTTCTGCCATAGGCGGATGCACATCATCATCCACAAGATCCGGAAACTGCTTCTTGTATTGTCTGATAATCCGATCCGTGTCTGTCGCGACATCACAGCCAAGTCCGAGATATAATTTTTTATCACCGATAATATAAAACTCATTTTTGGCACGCGTAGCCGCAACGTTCATCATATTTGGTTCATTCATTGCCCATCGTGCCGCACCGCAACTCTGTTGGTCAGCACCAAGCACAAAAAATACGATTGGTGCCGCTTTTCCCTGAAACGTATGGACAGTCCCGACATTGGTCGGCTTGCCGAGATCATCGTATCTGGTAAAGTGAATCTTCCGTAGCTTTTGTGAAAGCTGATACGCAACATTGGAAAACGGCGTAATAACATAGATCACATCCTTTTCCTTTTTGTCTGCGATTTTCGGATTTTGATTCATCATCTCCTTTATCTTTTGCAAAAGAAATTCTCCCTGCTCTTCGACATATTTATTGTTCGCCTTTCCACCAATATCAAACCACCCTGTCTTTCCGCTATTCTTCGTTCCCTGCACCATATTTCCGTTATAGGAAATCTCGTTTGAAATGGTAAACATCGGATACCGGCACCTTCTATGCACCCAAAGCGGAATGCCAATCCAAGAGTCCTCTGACTTGTCCTGCGTCCGATAAAAACCATACTGGCTCGCCGCATCCACCAAGGTCTGTGTGGAAGCCGAGGCAGATAAATATTTCTCCGTCACTCCAAAATTCCTGCCCAGCATACACAAAGTATTAGAATCCAGTGTAAGAACCGGCTTAATCTGTGAAGGATCACCGACCACCATCACATGTCTGCTCCGATAGATGGCACCGACAGCCGCCTGTGGCAACGCCTGTCCCGCTTCATCAATAAAAAGATGACCTAGGGTCTCCGGCCCAAGATTTTTGCACATACGTGAAAAACTGGCAAATGTCGAACTGATCACCGGGATCGTCATATTGATCCAGTTCCATGCCGCCTCGATCACAGGTTTTTTGTCCGAATATTTCTCCTGCTGACTCCAGACAATTATAGCTGCTTTTATATTCTTTCTGTTTTCATAAAGAAATTGTTTCCGAACGCGCAACGCTGTAACAAACAATTTTGATTGCGCGATACGATATGATTCGTCAAACCATGGATTGGACATCTGTAAATCGTCATATTCCTGATCCATATTTAACGGTTCTATCTTGCTACAGGCTCTGATCCTTTCATATTCATGCACTTCTTTCTCAAAATATGAAATATTATCTTCCTCGGCTCTCTTCCAATTATAAAATTCCTTCTGTAGTTCTGTCTGTTTATCCTCACTTTGATTGAACTTCGCCTGGCACATGCTGATATTGTTATCGAGTTCTCTCTCCTGCCTGTTGTATTCCGCATCTTCATCCTTTAATTTTATGAGCTGATCCATAAACTCTCTTAATCTGCTCTTATATTCTTCTTTTTCTTTCTTTCCCGCAAAGAAACCGGGTTTTTGCTCCCTTTGTGCCTGAAGAAGCTGTTCCAGAC
>CAMWYL010000231.1 GCA_947178465.1 uncultured Lachnospiraceae bacterium
TACTACTACCGTTCAGGTTTATGATACCGAAGCGCAGGAGAAGGACTATACAGTAATGGTTTATATGATTGGAAGTGATTTGGAGTCGGACGGAGAGGAGTCGGTAGGTGCCGGAAGCGCAGATTTGTTGGAAATGATTGACGTGATGGGCGGAGCGGACGGAGAGCGCATCAGTGAGAAAATGAATCTGGTCGTGGAAATCGGCGGCAGTGAGCAGTGGGATATAGAAGCGCTGCGGGAGATAACAAACGCGCGGTTTTCCATTGATACGTCCGGTATCGGTTTGTTGGAGGAGCTGCCGCGAATCGATATGGGAGAGAAGGAGGCACTCAGCGATTTTATTAATTATGCATCGGGAAATTATCCGGCAAAGAATTATATTCTCGTATTATGGAATCACGGAAACGGTCCCGTGGAGGGCTATGGGTATGATATGCTGTATGACGGCGACAGTCTGACGCTAAAGGAGCTGGATCAGGGAATCGCAGACGCCGAGCTTTCGCACTTTGACCTGATTGGCTTTGATGCCTGCCTAATGGGTAATATGGAGACAGCGCATGTCATAAGCCGCTATGCGGATTACATGGTAGGCTCCGCCGATTTGGAGGCTCAGGATGGATGGGATTATTCGTGGCTTGGAATCTTCGCGGAGGAATCGCCCGACACCGTCGGAATTGGGACGCGAATTGTGGATTGCTATTATGATTTTTATTCCGAGACAAAAGGATGTGCGACGCTTTCCTGCTACGACCTGAAGGCTTATCCGGATGTACAGCAGGAAATGGAATATTACAACGCACAGGTTTTGGAGAATGCGGATATACAGTTATATGAACAAGCATCGTGCGTGCGGACAGGAGTGCAGGGCTTCGGTGACAGAAGGGCGGCACTGGACAGTCCGGATTTGGTGGATTTTGCAGACTTTTATCAAAGTCTGTCTTCAGAGGCATGGGAAAATGCGGCATTGGAGCAGACTCTGGACATGATGATTGTGTCCACAGGGGCTGTCGGATATGCGCATGAAATCTGCGGAATCAGTATTTTTGTACCGAGCGGCTCTGATATGATGCTGGAGGAAAACGCCGCAAAATATCAGGAGAGCCTGTTTTTGGAGAGCTATCTGGAATTTGTCAAAGGTTATGCGGATTATCTTCTGAATGGAGAGCTGCCGGAGCTTGATACGACAACGGCAGATTACCGGGAGGATACCGGGAAATTCACAATGACAATGGATGCGGAGGTGGCGGATCAAATAGCAGCTGCCTATCTGATTACCGCCGTTCCGCTTCCGGAGCTTACCGGATGCAGCTATTTGCTGTCAACGGACAGCGACCTGACGATAAAGGCGGATGGCAGCATGGAAGCTTATCCGGATGCGGAATATACAGGTCTGATGGGAGAGCCGCTGTGTCTGATTGAGCAATACAACAGTGGAGAGTGTACGGAATATCTGTCCCCTATTCTCTATAACAATGAATTGTGTCTGGCCAAAATACGGTTTTCCGAAGAGAATTCAGATGGTGAGATTTTAAGCATCGTACCGATGGGTGACGGCACCACCTCCTCAAAGAAAGAATATCAGCTACAGCCGGGAGTGACGGTGACGCCGCTGTATCCTCTGATTACGGATATTGACACGGATGTCAGTTCTTTGAAGGAAGAGGAATCAGTCTATGAGGGTGGATATTATATGGGAAATACGTGCCAAATCGAAGAGGAGTATGATGCACTTCTCGAAACAATCGTAATATCGCCGGAGGACAGCCTGTTCGGTTTTATGCTGCAGGATACAAGGCAGCAGCTTCAATTTACGGAATTACTGTCCCTGCCGGAGAGTGCAGCCCCTGCCACAAGGGCTGCGCGTCAGGGACTTTTTTCCCGTGCATCATGAATGTGTATAACAATATCTTCAATCCTACAGTCAAATAACTCACAGTAGCGATCAATGGTACTTAACGTAAAATTGTGATTATTTTTCAGACGCGATATTTCTGCAGGATTGAAATCGTACTTGTATTCCAGATCGTAGGTGCTGATGCCGCGTCGCGAAAGCATCTCCCAAAATGGTGATAATTTCATCATATGTATATTCCTCCTAAATAAATATTGATGATATGGATTCTTGCAATATTAATGATACTTACAAGCGTAGTGATTTGTAACTTACATAGATGAAACATACGGCCAAAAATGCCGGAATATACACAGGTGTAAGTTACACCTCCATTTTCGCGGTTGTATGATGAGAATACTCAGATATCTGTAGGAAAATAGGGAAAATTACGGGAGGTACATGATGGAAATCGTACAAAGTATATTAAATCAGAACCTTTGCTATAAGGCGGGAAAAAGGATTAAGGTCAGCGGGCTGATGCTGCACAGTGTCGGATGCCCGCAGCCCTCTGCAGAGGTCTTTGTCAGGAAGTGGAACAACGCGGAGTCCTCAAGGGCTTGTGTGCATGCGTTTATTGATGGGAATACCGGAAAGGTGTATCAGACGCTGCCGTGGGACCACCGCGCATGGCATTGCGGTTCCGATGCAAACGGCACGGCGAATAACACGCACATCGGCATTGAGATGTGCGAGCCTGCCTGCATCAAATATACCGGAGGTGCGGCCTTTATCTGCTCTGATAAGGAAGCGGCACTGGCAGTAGTGAAGTGTACCTATGCGGCGGCAGTCGAGCTGTTCGCATTTCTCTGTCGGAAGTATGAGCTGAATCCGTTGGCGGACGGTGTGATTATCAGTCACAAGGAGGGACATGACAGGAAAATCGCATCCGGACACGGGGACCCTGAGCATCTCTGGAACGGGCTTTCCTGCGAATACACGATGGCGGGCTTCCGTCAGGCGGTCAGGGACGCGATGGATACTGTGCCGGCCGCGGTGCCCGCGAAGGAGGAGACGGAAGCGTTCTTTGTGAAGGCTGCTTCAAAATCCGCAGGCAGCAGTATCCGTGAAGGAACGGTTGTGAAAATTGCTGATAACGCTGTTTACTATACCGGAAAGGAAATACCGGATTGGGTGAAAAAGGACCGGTGGATTGTCAAATCCGTAAGCGGAACACGCGTCGTTATAGATAAAAACGTGGGTGAATCACGAAGCATCAACAGTCCGGTTGACATCAAATATCTGACAGAAGTGTCACATACGGTGCGGCAGGATACACCGTCATCAGAAGCAGCAGTGTTGCAAGCATCACTGTCACAAACAACAGCGTCACAAGCACCACTGTCACAAATGTCACCATCGCAAGCGCCGGGGGCAGAAAAATCCATGGAAGAGAAGAATGTAACACAATCCTCTGCCACCGAACCGGGGGAGATGCGAGTTTCCGATCGCGCCGTAGAGCTTATTGCGGAGTTCGAGGGCTGCAAACTGAAGGCATATAGGTGTCCTGCGGGAGTGCTGACGATTGGATACGGGCATACCGCAGGCGTTAAGGAGGGAGACCGGCTTGCCTCAGAGGAGGAGGCAAAGGCGCTTTTAAAGGAGGACTTAGCCAAATATGGAGGATATGTCAATGCCTGTGTGAAAAATAAGACAATCTCCTTCGTGCTCACGCAGAATCAGTTTGATGCCCTGACGAGCTTTTGCTACAACTGTGGAAACGGAAATCTGCAAAAGCTGGTGGCCAAAAGAGATGCCGCTGCCATTGCGGAAAAGCTGCTTGCTTACAACAAGGCCGGTGGAAAGGTTCTGCCGGGACTTACGCGGCGCAGGGAAGCGGAAAGAGCGCTTTTCTTATCATAGGGAATTAGCAGCTTGCAGTCAAATGAAAATGTGATAAAGACAAACAGGAGGAAATGCGGGCATGAACGACAAAGAACGATACATGGGAGAAGGGGACCCTGAAAACGACTTTGGAGACGGTTATGGAAGCGGTAGTCTTGAAACAGGATATCAGGACAGTGATTTTATCCCGTTGGACGACCTGGTCTACGCGCCGTTGCATGCGCTGGCCAAGTCGAACCAACAGCTGCGCGCGCAGGTGGTGGATGCAATTAAAAGCATGGGAACCCTGCGTCAGAACGGGCAGGAGGAAACCGTCCGCCTGAATACGATCAATCTCGCATATGACCAGGTGAGAGCGGAGGGGGAGGACGGCTACAGCGTGGATAATTTGCAAATTCAGGTACCGTTGCTGTCCATTATTCCAATCACGAACCTGAATGTCGAGAAGGCGGAGATTGATTTTTCGACAGAGGTAAGAGCCGAAAATGACGCCGGCGGACAATACAGAATTCTTGCCCGTATCTGTTCTCCCGAACAGCGCGACAGCGATTTTCTGCCGCGCGTGACATACAAGCTGGAAATCGGTTCCCTTGCCGCGACAGAGGGCATTATGCGGATGACGGATATTTTAAGTGCCAATCAAATCGCGAAAAAAACAGACACGACGCCGGTTGCGGTGGACGGAAATCCCGGGTCTGAGGAGCAGAAGGCCACAAGGCAGGAGGTCGCAAAACTGAAGGCGAAGGTAAAGCGGTTAAGACAGCTTTACAAAAAGATTGCCGACATGATGACGGAACAGGAACGTCTGGAGCAGATCAGCAGGGAAACATTCGAGGAGAATACCTATGATTTTGACAAGGACAAGTATCTGATGGCGCAGTCTAATATTGCCAACCGTATTATGGAATACCAGGAACAGATAATGGATAAAGAGATTACCTTCGGTCTTGACAGGGATTATGAATAGAAAAAGAGGCGTCATATGACAGAGCAGGAAATCCGGGAGGCTGTGCAGGCGCTGGTGAATGAGATGAATTTCCGCCTGCTGTGCGAGGCGGGGGAAGCAGATTTATTTTTGGATACGATTTTATGGGTAACCGGTATTACCGTGACAGAGATTGTTTACCCCAAACAAAAAAAGAGCATATTCTCTCGTATCAGAGCTCTGCTGAGGAGAGGAATACAAAGGTTGAAAAGCTTATTTGTACGGGATGCGCACACAGCGCGGTCCTGACGGAAAATATAAAGCAGGAGGTATGATATGGCAATAGCGGAACAATTTGCAGGCTTACAGATGGATCAGCTGATTGGAGGACCGTTGCGGGCGGCGGCAGACGCTAACGCGCATTTGGCAAATTCCACGGCGGAATTTATCAACAAAGCAGGATTTGATTCGAATGGAAAGATACATACAATATCCTTCGGATATCAGGAGCGCACCGTAAACGAGGATGGAACAAGCAATCTCAACGAGATGAAGGTGGATGTTCCTTTGCTTGCAATCGTGCCGATTCCCAATTTACAGGTGGACGAAGTAAATATCCTTTTTGATATGGAGGTAAAAGAGAGTGTGAAGGAGGAAAACTCCATGGATTTGAGTGCCTCCGCGACCGCTTCGCTGAACCTTGGTGTTTTTAAAGTCAATGTATCCGGAAGCGTCAGCGCACATAACACCAATACCAGAAGCACGGATAATTCGGCGAAATATCATGTAGACGTGCGTGCGGTCAACCATGG
>CAMWYL010000232.1 GCA_947178465.1 uncultured Lachnospiraceae bacterium
GATTTTAAATTTTTCTATAAAGAGCATGTTGACAACAAAGCAAAAATGGAAATGTGGATGGGCGGCGAGAAGAAAAGCATTGATGTTCCGTTCTACATCATGCGGGATAGCCTTAAAGGGCAGATATACAATGCAGATGAGCTTATGAAAGATTTCTATGGAAAAACAGACCGTGCGAAAGAATATTCTGGTTTCATGAAACAGTTATCCCTGTTTACGAGATGGTATTCATGGGAATCAGGAATCAATAACCAGTTCGGGAACTTTATACCAGAAGCATAAAGTGTGCTAAAGGATTTTATATTAACCGTCCAGAGCTTATGATAAAGCCCACAGGAGCATATCACCAATAAGGCACACAGAATGGGCAGGCTTCCTGGGTTTCTGGCAAATAGGGGAATCGGGGAGCAGGGGCGGCTATGATGTATAAAACTACAGATACTAAGTTTTATAGGAGGTAGATTGAAATAGACGGATGGAGGATGAAAAAAGAAAATAATGATAATTGTCTTGAATTTGGTAATATCCGAATTTTTCCTGTAAGAAGGACTGTTTATGTAGATAGTGTGGAAGTTGTGTTGACCAGGATGGAATTTGATGTACTGCTTTTTCTGGTTTCCAACCCGGACATTGCTTTTACAAAAGAGCAGATTTATGAGGCGGTCAGCAGAGATACATATTCAGAAGCTTCTTATGTGATCAAAGATATGGTGTACCGTCTCAGGAGTAAATTAGGGCTGCATTGCATCCAAACTCTGCATGGATATGGATATAAGTTCCGTGCAGATGAATGTGCTGTCTAAAAATAGCAGAATTTGTCGAGCAAAAAGACAATTCATCTACTTTTATAAGACTTTTTATAGAAAATTGTAGTATATAATAAAACCCGGCTGACAATATTGGCCGGGTTCATTTATGTATGCAGGAAAAAACTGTTGTTACGAAAGCTAGCCGCCTTTTTTGTGTGCAGGGCGGCGGTTGCAGAGAGTATTTTAGGCTGGATTCGTCACATTTAGAGGACAACAATAACGGCCTATTATATGCGGATAACCCCTTCAATTCCCGGACTGTACTTCAAGCGTAGCATCCTGATCCGCGCCTGCAAGTACAGTGGCAGCAGCCACAAGAGCGGACAGGCTCTTTTCATCGCATAACGGGAGCAGCCGCAGCAGTGTCTGGTATGTAGAGCCGGTCCTGTCATGTCCGTCCTGAAAAATACAGTCATCTGCAGATATGCCCAGTGTCCTGCAGATATGGAAAAAACCTTCAATGCTTGGGGAGCAGCGGCCGCGTTCCAGGTCCTTCTGGAAGGACACGGAATGGTCAAGCAGCTCCGCACACTCAGCCTGTGTGAGCTTCCGTTTCTGCCTCGCTTTCTTAAGGGCGGCGCTGAACACACTGGCATCACTAATTGATAAAGACATCTTAATCACCTCCTGATAGTAGTGTATTGCCATACCTGATAAAAGTAAAAATGGCATAGACACACCAAAAGATAGCGTAATAAACTACCAAACATCCGGACTTCTGGTGAACAAAAAAAACATGGTTCATCAGGGGCTTATTTGGGTGTTTTTTGTGTGCCATGGGAAAGGATGCATGGCAGACATTGGGGAATGGTCGTAAGCCGGGCACCGGCAGGGGAATTTCGTTAAAAAAATCATATGCTTTCACATGGTAAGACTGTCCCTCTATGGTAGCGTAGCACACTACTGTTTGGAGGAATGTAGAAAGATTCGGGAAAAGGACGGTTATCCGGGATATAGTGCGGGTGGCAGTTCTTTTTCTTTTGCAATAAAAAAAAGCGCTGTAAGGGCATGCTTTCTACCTTGCGCCCGTGCTCCTCCTGTTCCAGATTTTGCAGCAAAAATCTGGAATTTAAGGAGGAATAGCCATGTGGCAGAAAAACAGCGGTAAGAGTGAAAATGAAATCTTACAGAATCTGTTTACAGCATATCTGACAACGGCAGTTAAACGCCGCCGGAATGATTACATACAGCAGGCGGCCAGGCTGCAGCAGATGGAGGATGTGACAGACAGCCTTCAATATAACCCCCAATATGGAACGGAGGAGGATATGTTCCTTGGCCTGCCTCTGTCCATGCAGATGGAGGACAGTGCGCTCCTTCATGCGCTGAAAGAGGTGAATGAACGGGAACGCCGCGTATTCTTTGCAAGGGTATTGGATGAAAGAAGCTTTGAGTCGCTTGCGGAGGAAATGGGCATGGGATACAAAGGCGTGACATCAATTTACTACCGTACTCTCCGGAAGATTAAAAAGAAGATGAAGGAGTTGAGAAAGTGAATTTTAAGGAAATATTGTTACGGGCAAAGGCTGGGGAAGAACCGGCAGTCATTGCCCTTCTGGAGATGTACAAGCCCCTTTTGATAAAGGGGGCAATCTTTGGCGGCAGGTTTGACGAAGACTTGTACCAGGAGCTTTGTATCACATTGATCAGATGCATCAAATTGTTCCGTTTCTAGGAAAGCAGAAAAGCGCTGAGGTTATTTTTCAGCGCTTTTCTTTTTCCTTAAAACTGTTTTTACTGAAATGATTTCAGGTAATAGTGAACATATAAATTATAGTCGTTAGTTCTGGTAATGAGCCTGAGCCAGATGTGGAAATGCTCTGTCCCTGAGTAGAGGTTATATTCCGTAGGGTCCTGAGTGGACTCGGCTGTTCTGCAGAATTCCCTCATGGCAGAGAGGTCTTTGAAAGCATCCAGTTCAAGCAGTGCGTTTTGGAAAAGGTCAATTTCTGATGCCAGTTCTCCTGATACAGGTGGTTTGGCGCAGTTGAACCACGTTGTCCACCAGTGGCCGTTATGGTAATCAGACCGGGAATAGGCTATTTCACTGACCGGATGGGTTGCGGCGCTGAAATCTACATTCTTTGTTTTCTGGAACACTTCCGGAAAAGAACAGGTATTTGAAAAGCTGATATTCATATTATTCCTCCTCGTAAGCGGCATGATCTGCCAGATACCTTTCATAGCCGTCCGGATCAATCTCCCGGAGGGCAGCTTCACGGAACTTGTACTGTGGATATGAACAGAAGCCGCTCCTGGCTCTTTTCCCCGTTGATACGGCGAGTTTATTGCGGGTGATCCAGGCGAGTATTGTATCGCCATTGTTGTTGGTGTCAATGTAGGCAATGTTTTTCTCCAGAGGAAAGCCGAGATTTACAGTAAGGACATTCCAGGGTGTCCAGCCGTCTTCTTTTTCTACGAGCATTGTAATCGCAAGGTTGCCATTGAGGTAAGAATCGATCTCCAGTTTCATCTTGTATGCGTTGCCGTACTTATTAAAATCAAATATCTTCATGTGAGTATCCTCCTAAAATTATGCTACGGGCTGGCTGTGTTCTTTGAGGTTCAGGATAAAAAAAGAATACTTCTTTCCTGCGTCCAGGGGGATCCATTTCCCATCCTGCATAACACAGCCGTTTACATGGTTATAAAGTTGCGGGGCCTGCGGAGAGGCTCCAAAGCATTCATTTGACAGGTAGAGTCCCAGGTGCTTTTCATAAATTGGCCCCAGGGCATCTTCAATCAGTTTTTTTAAGGCCAGTGCAAGCTGTTCAATCTCCTGGATGTCCTGCCGTTTATAAGCTGCTGCTGAGATCTGCTTCAGTAATCCGGATGCCTGTATTGCGTTGTTTATAACAGGCACGGCCTCCGGCAAATATTCCTGCCGGATGCGCAGGCCAGCCAGGGCGATCTGTTTCACATAGGCAGAGGCAGCAGTGGAAATTTCCTTCACCAGAACATAATAGGGCTTGCGGTATTGGGTTCTCAGCACCTCCCTCGGAACCACCGCAAGATTGCGGCTGAGTGTGTTTAAGTGGGTCATAAGCGTATTGCGTAAAACATCAGTTTCCATAAGCATCTCCTTTCGTGTTTTCCTTGACTCTGGACATTATCGGGCAATTCTTTTTTGCCGGGCAGATTCCTAACGCCCGCGGACTGCCAGTGTCATGGCATCCTCCCCGATATCATCCTGGCGCTGTTTCCGTTCCTGCTTTTTGCGGCACTTTTCCACGGCGGCATCATAATCATAGCCGATGGCTGTCTGGTATTTTCTTGCGATTTCCTGCAGCTTGTCTGCATGGTATTCATAGGTGGCCCTGTGGAAGCCCTGCAGGTTCCATTGGTCGCATACCATTCTCAGCATCCGTGTGTAATCCATGAGCGCATTGATGGTCTTCAGGATATCGCCATAGCATGTTTTCAGTTCATGGGAGCCGTCCAGGTCAATATAAGAGAAAATAAGCTCCTGTTTCAGAAATTCCTCCATTTCTACCGGACGGCTCAGGATTGGTTCAAAAATCTCCCTTTTAAGTTCCGCTGTGCCGGAAGGTGTAACAGTTTCATTGTTCATCTGGTGTACCTCCTAACAATGATATTCCAGAACGGCGCCGATATAATAGTGCATGCCGGGCACTGCTGTCCGGATAAATTTGTCAAAAGGGACCGGCGGGTCATCAGATTCCATGACATAGCAGCTGCGGCAGCTGCAAAAACTGGAAGCCAGGTCAGAGAGCAGGTTTTCCACATACTCCTGGTCATGGATATACAGGGGTTCCGTCACGGTATCCAGAGCCTTCAGGTTCTTCTTAAATTCCGGAAAGCGGCCCTCAAAATAATGGCTGCGGGCATCCGGGGCAAGGGTAAAGGAATCACCGGAAAAGGTTCCCATGTGATGTCCTGTGAACCATTGTCCAAAGTGCCGGATGGCGGAATCACGGTCATATACCGTTTTTACATGGTCGGCAATGGGAATAAGGTCGGGGCGGTTTATAAAATCCTCCTCCGCAACCCAGTCCTCTTCGCGGCGCGGTTCCTGGTGTATCTGTAAGATGTAATGGTACATAAATATCCTCCTTTCAGTGGTTAAAATTTTCATGCTATTTTCTGTTCGCCCCAGCGGATACAGAGCTTGCCTTTATCATCCCGTTCCTGGCGCATCAGCAGGGAGAGCAGGTCATAATCAATATCAAACCGCTCATACACTTCATCCAGGTCAACATCCTGCCCTTTCATAAACAGGTTCAGTTTTTCCTTTGTCAATACCATCTGCATCAGGTTGGATTCAATGCTGCCTGCGTAGGTAAGGAAATAAATATCCTTATATTCCGTTGAGGTGTACCGGATGAACCGGAAATAAAACTGACTCATGCCGGAATTGTTATAGTGGAGCTCCGGGATGATGACTTTGTTGACATACTCAAAGTTGACGCTGGAGGGCAGGCTCTGCTGGGTGCAGAGCAGTATCCCGTTCCCGCTGTCCCGCAGCGTTTTCCGCAGGGCTCGCCGCTGGGCAAAGGTCCTGGTGGAGCCGGTAACAGTGAACAGCGGGCGGTCGGGAAGATATTCCCGTAATGCCGCGGCGTCGGCGTCCGGCACCAGAATGTTCTGGACGCCTACGC
>CAMWYL010000233.1 GCA_947178465.1 uncultured Lachnospiraceae bacterium
ATTTGAAGGCTTACGGTGCAGCGATTGAGAATATTCAGCTTTATGATATGGTAGGTATCTCCAGAATTCCGTTTTCCTGCCCTGACGCGCTGATTGCTACTCTGGCGGACTTTATTTTATCGCTGGAGGAAGTAGATGTGGCAATTCTATATTCCCAGAGAGAGGATGGCATTAAATTCTCTGTCCGCTCCGAGCGCAGTGACATTCATGCTGGAGAACTGATACGACAGGCACTGGAAGGTTTGGGAGATGGAGGAGGGCATGCAGTAATGGCAGGCGGACTGATTGGAAAAGAGAATGTTTCCAAGCTGGGTCGTGATTTAGAATATGCAATCCGAGATCTTTTTCTGAAATTTTGCAATCCGGAAGATTAACTTATTGGCAGTGTTCCTGATGAAATCAAAAGTTGTGCAATGTTCTTTTTGGATATTGGATTAAAGACAACGATAAATGCCTTTATGAAAAAATTCTGTGCATAATCCCTTAAAGCTAAAAGAAAACAACAGTTTTGCCGATACAATATGCAAAGAGTTTGGAAAGGGGAATGTGATATGCCTGTTATTCAATTCAATCATACAGTATCGGCAGATAATTCAAAGGAGGTTGTGACCTCCGGCGTTACAACACAGAAAAAGAGCAATTCCTTTACGATTCCCGTAATCGGGAAAAAGGATGGTTGTTCTTTTTCCTTTTTAAAACAGAAACCTGCAGTCAATGCGAACGAATATTGGGGAATGCTCAATCAGGCAGAACAGAGCGCAAAGGCTTCGTCTGACAGCAACAAGGACTTCCTGCGGGCATTGAAAATCGCAAAGCGGATTATGAACGGCGACAGAGTGCCTCTGAAGGACAAAATGTTTCTGATGAATTTCAGCATGGAAATGTATACAATGGCGGTTATGCTGGCAAAAAGCAATGACGATCCGAAGGATTACGAGAGCGTTTTAGATGAGGAGGAAAATGAGCATTCCGAAGAGGCTGAGGCAGATTCTGATACAGAGACCGTCTCAAGCGATACGGCAGGAGAACCCGTGACGACCGGAACAGGGGAAGGAACGGAATAAGAAAAAATTGAAAAAATATATTGACATACGAACAAATGTACGCTACTATAATACAAACAGGTATTCGAAACGTATGTTTGCGAGGTGGATGTCATATGCAGTCAGAGAATATAAGAGCGGACAGCCTTCCTATAATGGAAAGTGCGATAGATAATACGCTTCCGGCAGTGGAGGCTGTTTCCTGCGAAAGAAATACCTGTGGCGGGATAGAAACCTTTGTAAAGGATACGCAGAGCACAATGGAGAAGCTCACAATCCTGTCTGACGCTGCGAAATATGATGTGGCCTGTACAAGCTCCGGCGTTGACCGAAAGGGAAACGGGAAGGACATGGGAAACTGCCTTGCGGCGGGAATTTGTCATAGTTTCTCGGCGGACGGCAGATGTATTTCCCTGTTGAAGATTTTATTGTCAAACGAATGCATTTATGATTGTAAATATTGCCTGAACCGAAGAAGCAACGATGTCCCACGGGCAACCTTTACGCCGGACGAGGTCTGCGAGCTGACGATGAATTTTTACCGCCGCAATTATATTGAGGGACTGTTTCTAAGTTCAGGAATCGTCAATAACCCGAATTATACGATGGAATTGATTTATGCGACCCTGTACAAGCTCAGAAATGAGTACCGCTTTCGCGGATATGTGCATGTGAAGGGGATTCCCGGGGCGGATGCGATGTTAATTCAGAAGGTGGGATATCTTGCCGACAGGATGAGCGTCAATCTGGAACTGCCGACAGCGGAGGGGTTGAGCAGGCTTGCGCCGAACAAGCATCGGAAAAACATCCTGACGCCGATGCGTCAGATTCAGAATGGAATTACACAGGGCAAGCAGGAGGTAGCGATTTATCGGAGCGCTCCGGCCTTTGTCCCCGCAGGACAGTCCACACAGATGATTATTGGGGCAACTCCAGAGAGCGATTATCAGGTTATGGCGGTTGCGCAGGGGCTTTATGACAATTTTCAGCTTAAGAGAGTGTTTTATTCCGCATATGTAGGTGTAAATAACGATAAGGAGCTTCCGGCGCCGAGCACCGCAACGCCGCTGCTGCGGGAGCATCGGCTGTATCAGGCGGATTGGCTGCTGCGTTTTTATCATTTCAGGGTTGAGGAGCTTTTAGATGAAAAGAGGCCGAACTTCAATGTTTTGCTTGACCCGAAGTGTGATTGGGCGTTAAAGCACTTAGAGCAGTTCCCGGTGGAAATTAACCGCGCGGATTATCATACATTGCTGCGCGTCCCGGGGATCGGTGTGAAGAGTGCGCAGCGGATTTGCGGGGCAAGGAAAAGCGGCGCGCTCAGCTTTGATAATCTGAAAAAGCTCGGCGTTGTGTTGAAGCGGGCATTGTATTTTATCACCTGCAATGGGAAAATGATGTATCGGACGAAGCTGGAGGAGGATTATATCACCAGAAATCTCCTCTCCCTGCATGAAAAGCTGCCCTTTGACAAGGATGGGATGACATATCGGCAGCTTACGCTTTTTGATGATTCGGAGAATAACGTAGCCTTGTTTGGCTGATTCCCGCCGTGAGGTGTCAAGTGGAAACGGAGGTTCTGTATGGAGGAGCACGTACTGATCTGTGAGGACAGCATTGACGGTATTCTCACGGGGATCTATGAGGCCTATCAATATAAGAAGGATAACGGTATTGACAGCCATGATTGGATGCACCTTGCGGTAAAGGAACCTGATATCGGGCGTCTGCTTACCTGTTATACAAAGATTGAAACCAACGCGGAGAAGGCGCAGAAGGTCAGCAGAACCATCAAGCGGGAGTTGGGAGAGCATACTTTCTACGATTTGTGTCTGGCTATGGTTTCCGCGGATGCGGAGAAAGCCGATGCGGTTTACCATACCGTTGTAATCGGGCTGAAATATCACGACCGCAATGTGTTTGCAAGGCTGGGTGAGCCTGCGGTACAGAAAGCTTTTGCGTGTCAGAGAGGGGCGGGAAACGAACTGAACCATTACAGGCAGTTCTTGCGCTTTGCGGAGCTGGAAAGCGGGATATTATATGCGAAGATAGGCGCAAGGGACCGTATTCTGCCCTTTTTGATGCCGCACTTTGCAGACAGGCTGCCCGCGGATAATTTTGTGATTTATGACGAACTGAGCGGCGTGTTTGGACTGCATCCACAGTATAAGCAGTGGTATCTGGTGAACGGTGCGGATTTTGATGAGGATTCACTGGTCTTTTCCAAAGCAGAGGCGGAGTATAGCGCGCTGTTTACGCAGTTTTGTGAGAGCATTGCGATTGAGGCGAGGACGAATCCGAAGCTTCAGATGAATATGCTTCCGCTGCGGTTTCGCAAGTACATGGTGGAGTTTGAACGGAGGGCGAATGAGGAAACATTACATTGATAATCTGCGCAATTTGACAATCCTGCTGTTATTTCCGGTGCATACCTTTATGATATGGAATGATTTTGGTTCCGGCTTCTATATATGGGTGGGTGAGAGTCGGCTGTTGAGTACCTTGATTGTATTGGTGAACCCTTGGTTTATGCCGATTCTGTTTGTGCTGGCAGGGATGAGTGCACGATACGCGCTGCAAAGAAGGACGGTAAAGGAATTTATTGTGCAACGGATAAACAAGCTTTTGATTCCTTTTGTTGCCGGGATGCTGCTTTTAGTTCCGTTCCAGACGCTGTATGCGCGGAAGTATTTTTACGGTTATACAGGCGGTGTTTTAGAGAATTACGGATATTTTTTCACGCATCTTACGGATTTCAGCGGCTATGATGGAGCGTTTTCACCCGGGCAGCTTTGGTTTATTCTGTTCCTGTTTGTTATTTCCATGATAAGCCTGATTCTATTCCGATACCTGCCATATGACAGCGTGTCCGCAAGGATTGCCCGATTGCCGGCCTTTGGGGTGTTGCTTTTATTCATTCCGATATGGCTGATGTATTATCTCGGTAATTTCGGCGGGTTCAGTATCGGGAAGGATTTGGCGCTCTATCTGATGGGATATTATGTGCTTAGCAACGACAACATCATGGAGAAGCTGGAGAGCAGTATAAAGTGGCTTGCTTCCATGTGTATAATAGGAACGGTTCTGCTGGTGGTATTGTATTATAAGCTTGCCTACTATGGGGATTTGTGGATAAACTACATTGGGTGGAATACAATATTGGTCTTGCTGGTGCTTGGAAAACGGTATTTGAATAAGAGTACACGGTTTACTGTGTATTTCAACAGGGCATCCTATCCGATTTATATTCTGCATCAGACGATTCTGGTAATGTTTGCCTATTATATCGTGCAAAAATGCAGGGGAACCGCATTGCAGGCGGGGATTATCTGTATTGGCAGCTTTGTGCTGACGGTAGCTGCTTATCATGTGCTTTGGGGAGTGGCAGACAGGATAAAAAAGTAAAAACTATTGCAAAAAAGGGATGTGTCATGTATGATGGAAATAGATACATGACTGACGGAAACAGGGAACTGTGTAGGAAAACCTACGGGGAGTGTATGGAAATGAAAAGCCGACCGTCTGGGCAGCGTTGAAGAAGTGCGCCCGGACGGTTTTATACTATAAAAACACGGAACGGACTTCTTCATGCACACGGTAACTTATAAACCGGCATGATGAATTGCCACGATTTTACACATGATTTTAGAATGGAGGAAAAGATGAGAATGTTGTCATTGGAACAGGAACTGAAAGGAAACACATACCCGGGAAGGGGAATTGTCATCGGGAAAACAAAGGACGGAAAGCATGCGGCAATTGCCTATTTTATTATGGGTAGAAGCGTAAACAGCAGGAACCGTGTATTCGTTGAGGACGGGGAGGGCATACGCACACAGGCTTTTGACCCTGCAAAGCTCAGTGACCCCAGCTTAGTTATTTATGCTCCGGTACGTGTATTGGGAAACAAGACGATTGTGACAAACGGTGACCAGACAGATACCATTTATGAACTGATGGATAAGCAGATGACTTTTGAACAGGCGCTTCGGACGAGAGAATTTGAGCCGGACGCGCCGAACTATACGCCCAGAATATCGGGGATTCTCCACATTGAGAACGGCAGCTTTAATTATGCAATGTCGATTTTGAAGAGCAATAACGGGAATCCGGATGCGTGCAACCGTTTTACCTTTGCATACAGCAATCCGATTGCGGGAGAGGGGCATTTCATTCATACATATATGGGCGATGGGGAGCCGCTTCCAAGCTTTGAGGGTGAACCGAAATCAGTAGAAATCCCTGATGATATGGATACCTTTGCAAACCTTGTATGGACAAATCTGAATGAAGACAATAAGGTGTCGCTGTTTATCAGATTTATTGATATTGCGACAGGAACCTATGAGACAAAGATTTTCAATAAAAACAAGTAGAGAGGAG
>CAMWYL010000234.1 GCA_947178465.1 uncultured Lachnospiraceae bacterium
ATTTTGTCCTTTCTCTCCAGACATCTTCCGGAAATACCAATCCCATAGCCAATGCTGGCGCCCCTCTGACTAGAGGACACGCTCCTTGCACTCAGGAAAAAGACATTTTGCTGCTGTACCGACGGGAAGGAGAAATTCACCCATATAACCCCTTGAATAACCGCAATCAAAAGCACCGGCATGCCCGCCGACATAAATGTAAACAAAAGCACGACCAACACGGCGAGAATCGAAACTACGTTTACGACGGTATTGTCTCTCTGAAAAGTCTTATATAAGTCATACTGGCTTGTTGACTCTCCCGGGACAAGCACCTCACTCACGTCATAATACTTCCCCGCAATCTCATGCATCTCATCCAGAAAGGCAAAGGTTTCCTCCCCCTCCTCCGGAAGCGTCAGATATACCAGCATACGGCTGTACTCCGCGCCCTGAAGCTGGTCCAACGCAATCTGCATCTTGGTATGCGCGTCCTCAAGGGTATCCATCATCTCGTCATCCAGTGTGACATATCCCTCCTGCACCTCATCATATAGGAACATAAAAATATCAATCAGGGGAACACTGTAATTGGAAAAGCCGTTTACGATTTTGGCATAATTCTCGTCATTAACCGCATATGCCATGTACAGCAGCTCCGCCACCTCATAGTCAAGCTCAAGAAGCTCGGAAAAATTTCTTGCCGTAAGCTTATCCGTCAGCATATAGCCGTCCATCGCCTCTGTATTGGCAAGTCCCTGCGAATGGTCTACCTCCGGTCTTGCATCCAGCTCCTTCAAGAGCTTTTTCTCCTTCTCGTAGTTCCCCGCCGGAACGACAAGCGCCACAAAGTTTTCCGTGCCGAAGCTCTCCTCTATCATCTCATCTACAATCATGGCGTCGCTCTGCACGGGCGTCTCGAGCTGTGTATATCCATATACGTAGGGACAGTGCGACTGAACCAGGTATGCCCCCACAAGCACAACGACAAACAGAGGCGGGATAATATATCTCGTCTTATAGGCAAACTTTCCGACAAACGGAATATCAGGAATAAAGCTCTTATGCCTTGTCTTATCCATCGCTTTACCAAACAGCATAAGAAGTCCCGGCATCAGCAAAAATACTGCAAGCAGGCTGAGCAAAATTGCCCTAATCAGGCAGAGCGCCATATCGCTTCCAATGCCAAACTGCATGAACATCATGGCAATCAGACCGCCCATTGTCGTCAGCGAGCTCGAAAAGATTTCAGGAATCGCCTTGCTGAGCGCCACTATATCAGCTTCTCTGATATCCAGCTTCTGGTGCTCCTCCTTGAATCGGTTACAGAAAATAACTGCATAGTCGACCGACAGGGCAAGCTGTAGCACAATGGTAACGGAATCCGATACAAAAGATATCGTTCCCATCAGGAAGTTGCTGCCCTTGGTAATCAGCGCTGCCGAACAGAAGGTCAGCAACAGCACCGGAACCTCCGCCCATGTCTGCGAGGTAAACAGCAGCACGGATACGACAACAATTGCTACCAGCACACTGATTACGGACATTTCCTTTGCAAGCTGCTCCGCAGATGCATCCCCCATCGAGGTCGATACATAAGTATCATATCCGTCAAGCATCACTCTGACCTCATCAAGCGCCTCCAGCGCCCTCTCGTCCGTTTCCTCATAACCGAAGGTAATACTATACAGCGCCGAAAAATTATTGTAATGCTCCTTTGAGTTGTCAAAGTCCAGCATAATGATGCTGTCAAGCTCCAAAAGCGCCTCATAAATTCTATCCGCCTCATCATACGGAATGTTTGTCACCATCACCTTCGCCGTACCATATGTAATAAACTGCTCCTCCATACGGTCAAGTCCCTTGCTTGTTTCCGTTGTACCCGGCAGATAGGCTGACAGCGCATTTTCCACGGATACCCAATTCATTGAAACCACGGAAAAAATAATTGCAATGCCGAATAACAGAAAGAACAAATTGCGCCTGTCTACAATAAAGGTTGCGGCCTTTATCATAAAATTACTGTTTTTGGATTCCTCCTCCATATTCTCACTCCTCGCAGCTTTTTTACCAGGAACATTTTACTACGGGGAAATTGTATATGCAATCGACACATTTTAAATATTTGTATCATTTTGAACATTCTGTTGCATTTTGTTGGATTTTATGGATAATATTATTATAAAAAAGATGAAAAAAGCATAAACCCGATGCTCCCTGTTTGGAAAGAAAGGATGGTTGAAATGCCTCGGAAAGCGGAATATAAAAGCGCCATTCGCTCAAGAAAACTGATTAAGAACGCATTGATTGATCTGTTGCAGACAAATCCCATTGACAAGATCACGGTGACGGATATTGTTGACAGGGCGGAGCTGAATCGCGGCACCTTTTACGCGCACTACCCGGATATCAGCAGTCTGATTCAGTCCATTGAGGATGAGATTGTACAAACGCTGTGCGATTCACTGTACGCGCTCGAAGAGCAGAATCCCCTGGATGCTCCGCTCCCGCTCTTTCTACGGATTTCCGAATATCTGGAGGAGAACAGGGAAATCATCCTCGCGTTGATGAACTCCCGCATTACGAACTCCTTCTTTGTATCGCTTCCTGAATTAATCACCGGGCAGCTTGTCGCCTCCGACGGCATTGCACAAAGCCGCCGCAGCAGTCCTGAATTCCAGACCAGATGCAGATTTTATGCAGGGGGCGCGGCAAGCCTGTATATCGCATGGTTTCAGGGAACGCTTGACTGCAGCCTGCGGGACGTCGCCTATATTCTTGAGCGGATTATTAAGAACCGGCCACTCTCTTAAAGTGACCCCAGATAATCCTCCCACTTCTTATTTGCCGCCTCCGGATAATAAGCCTGCACCGCCGCATAGGCGCAATCGCTGAGCTCTGCGGCATACGCCTCATCCGACAGGATTTTGCGTAGCGCGTCAGACAGTGCGTAGGCGTCCCCTACGGGAACCAGAAGGCCGCTCACCCCATCTGTTATCAGCTCCGCAGCTCCACCGCAGGGACAGTCCGTCGACACGACCGGGATCCCCAGCGCCATCGCTTCGAGAATGGAGTTCGGCATTCCCTCCGTGTTTGAAGTCAGGACAAAGACCCGTGCCTTACAGATCTTATCCGCAACATCCGCGACGCTCCCCGGAAGCAAAATCCTGTCCGAAAGCCCCTTCTCCGCCGCCAATGCCTCCAGTTGCGCATGCAGATCTCCCTCTCCGTATATGACAAGCTTCATGTTCGGAAACTCCGTTGCCAGCTTCGCAAAGGCGTGAATCAGCATTGCATGATTCTTATTTTCGTCCAATCGTCCTGCCGCCACAATCATATTCTCCCGCGCGCCTATGTATCTGCGGTTTACAAATTGCGGATTAAGCGGATTGGGAAGCAGCACGCTCTTTTTGCGAACCGCTTTGGGAAAGAATTGAAAGACCTGCCCGGTCTTGAGGACAACACCGTCCGCAAGCCGAAACAGCGTCTTTGCAAGCAGCTGCATGAATCTTCCCTCATATTCCATTGTAGGCTCTCCTCTGACGGATACCGCTGTCTTAACCGGAAGAAACATCGAGGTCGCAATCGCCATCAGATTATTCTTTCCCAGAAATGCCAGTATCACATCGGGCTTGTAAGCCTTCCAGATCTCTCTGAGCGTGCGAAACCGCGTGCAGAAATTTCTGATACGCCCGCCCTGCAAAAGCGTTTCCTCCGGCTCCGAATAAACGCGTCGAATCTCAGGGCAAATATCGTATTCGTTCTCTCGCTTATACTGTGTAACCAGTATGACGTCATATTTTCGCGCATGCAGATATTCCGCCAAATTGACCATCACGCGCTCAGACCCTCCCTTTTGCAGGGAGTTGATAAACAATGCTATTCGTTTCATGTTCAAATCATCTCACATTCATATAGGTTCTGTACCATTGCTGGAACACAAAGAAGGACCATACCGTTCTTGAAAAGTTTGCGCCGGATGCAGGCCCTTTATCTCCCGTTCGCAGATACTCGTTTATAAACCGGTTCACATACTCCGCGTCAAATATTCCCTGCCTCTTGAGATAATCCATGTCGCACATGTCCGCAAGCCGGACTCTGAGCGGACCACGCATCCATTTATCAAGCGGCACTGCGAACCCCACCTTAGGCCTGTCCAACAGCTCTCTTGGAATATAATCGTATGCGATATCCTTGAGAATGCGCTTTTTTACTCCGCCGGCATATTTGTAGGAATGTGGCAGGCGATACGAATATTCCATGACATTGACGTCGAGAATCGGACATCTCGCCTCTATGGAATACTTCATGGTAGCTCTGTCTACCTTGCACAGGATATCCCCCGGCAGATACGTCTCCTCATCAAGAAGCATTCGCCGTGCCTGCCAGTTCTTTTCATTATATTTCTCTTCTATCGGGAATTTGAATGGCACGCCATTGTCGGGAAGCATCCCGTCAATCACGCGGATGTAGGAGCTTCCTCCCAGCTGAGTCTTTGTCTTCCTGTCATGGTTGCCGGCGACCACCTGTACCCGAAACGACAGCCGTTCAAGAAGGCCTGCCTTACGAAAGGGCGGAAGCTGACAGATTCCATACGCGAGTCGTCCCAAAGCATCCAGCTTCTGCGCCTGTGACACGCTGTCATAAAGATTGTAACCGCAGAAAAACTCATCTCCGCCGTCGCCGGAAAGCACAACCGTCACATCCTTTGCCGCAAGCTGCGCTACCAGCATCGACGGAATCTGTGAGCTGTCGGCAAACGGCTCATCATAATATTGCGGAATGCTCTCTACCATATCAAACATCGCCTGCTCGTCGATATAAAGCTCCGTGTGCCGCGTGCCGAGGTGCTTTGCTACCTCCTTTGCATACCTTGCCTCATTGTAGCGCTCCTCGTTAAAGCCGATGGAATAGGTCTTTACCGGCTCTTTGCTGAGCTCCTGCGCAATCGCGGTGACAAGGGAGGAATCATAGCCTCCGCTCAAAAAAGCCCCCACCGGCACATCGGCAATCATCCGCTTTCCAACTGCATCCCGCAGGATGTCCTTAAGCTCTGCTTTAGCCTCCTCATAGGATCCGACAGACTCCGTTTTTTTCGTGTTGTACACCTTGGAAATATCCCAGTATTTCCACTTTGTAATTCTTTCTTCCGCTGTCTGCGCATTCAATGTAAACTTAAGAATTTGCCCCGGGACAACCTTATATACATTCTCGAATATCGAATACGGTTCATTCACGCACTGCTGAAACAGATACCGCTTTAGAACATCCCTGCGGATGCTTTTCGGGAACCCGGGATATCCCATGATGGGCTTTAACTCCGACGCGAATACCAAATCCTCCCCGTTTATCCAATAGAACAGCGGCTTCTTTCCTATCCTGTCCCGCACCAGATAAAGCTAGTTCGTCTCCCTGTTAAAC
>CAMWYL010000235.1 GCA_947178465.1 uncultured Lachnospiraceae bacterium
GAGTAAAAATTGTCCAGAGTGTATAACTTTTCAGCAGGTCCCGCAGTTTTACCTGAAGAAGTGTTAAAAGAAGCTGCAGACGAAATGTTAGATTATAAGGGAACCGGTATGTCGGTGATGGAAATGAGTCATCGTTCCAAGGCTTATGATACGATTATCAAGGAAGCGGTAGCGGACTTGAGAGAACTGATGAATATTCCCGACAATTACAAGGTTTTGTTTTTGCAGGGCGGCGCAAGCCAGCAGTTCGCGATGATACCGATGAACCTTATGAAAAATAAGGTGGCGGATTACATTGTGACCGGCCAGTGGGCGAAGAAGGCTTATCAGGAGGCCTGCATTTATGGAAAGGCAAACAAGATAGCATCCAGCGAGGATAAGACGTTTTCTTATATTCCGGATTGCTCGGATTTGCCGATTTCCGAGGATGCAGACTATGTATATATCTGTGAGAATAACACGATTTACGGAACAAAGTTTAAGACTCTGCCAAACACCAAGGGAAAAACGCTGGTAGCGGATGTGTCTTCCTGCTTCCTCTCAGAGCCGGTAGACGTTACGAAGTACGGCGTTATCTATGGTGGCGTACAGAAGAATATCGGACCTGCGGGTGTTGTTATCGTGATTATCAGAGAGGATCTGATTACGGAGGATGTACTTCCCGGGACACCGACCATGCTCAAGTACAAGACACATGCGGACAATGATTCCCTGTACAATACACCGCCCGCATATGGCATTTATATCTGCGGCAAGGTCTTTAAGTGGATTAAGAAGATGGGCGGCCTTCAGAAGATGAAGGAGATTAATGAGAAGAAGGCGAAAATACTTTATGACTATTTGGACGAGAGCAAGCTTTTCAAGGGAACCGTAAGGAAGGAAGACCGCTCTCTGATGAATGTACCCTTTGTGACCGGCAGCGAGGAGCTGGATGCGAAGTTTGTCAAGGAGGCAAAGGAGGCCGGCTTTGAGAACCTGAAGGGGCATAGAACGGTCGGCGGTATGCGCGCGAGCATTTATAACGCTATGCCGATAGAGGGCGTGGAGAAGCTTGTAGCGTTTATGAAGAAATTTGAGGAGGCAAATGCATAATGTATCAGTATAATTGTCTGAATCCCATCTCCGAGATTGGATTATCAAGATTTACGGAAAAGTATCAGAAAACAGAGGATATTGCGAAGGCGGATGGAGTGCTTGTCAGAAGTGCTTCTATGCATGAGATGGAGCTGCCTGAAGGTCTGCTTGCGGTAGCAAGAGCCGGAGCCGGTACCAACAATATTCCGCTGGAGAAGTGCGCGGAGCAGGGCATTGTTGTGTTTAATACTCCGGGCGCGAACGCAAATGGTGTTAAAGAGCTTGTAATCGCGGGAATGCTGTTGGCATCGCGTGATATTGTCGGCGGTATTGAGTGGGTAAAGGAAAATCAGGGCGTTGAGACCATTGCGAAGGATGCGGAGAAGGAAAAGAAGCATTTTGCCGGTACGGAGATACTGGGAAAGAAGCTGGGCGTTATCGGTCTTGGCGCGATTGGCGGAAGAGTTGCAAACGCTGCTTTAAGCCTTGGCATGGAGGTATACGGCTATGACCCGAATCTTTCCGTTGCGGCGGCTTTGAGCCTGAGCCGTGAGGTTAAGACGGTCACAAACGCAGATGAAATCTATGCGGAATGTGATTTTATCACGGTGCATGTACCGCTTCTGGACAGCACAAAGGGGCTGATTGACGCGGCGGCGATTGAGAAAATGAAGCAGGGAGTTGTTGTCCTGAATTTCTCAAGGGATTTGCTCGTAAACGAAGCGGATATGCTTGCGGCGTTGGATGCGGGCAAGGTAAGAAAATATGTGTCCGATTTCCCGAATACGACTACGGCAGGGCATGCGAACTGTATCGTAATCCCGCATCTTGGAGCTTCTACGGAGGAGTCTGAGGATAACTGTGCGATGATGGCGGTTGACGAGCTGAAGGATTATCTCGAAAACGGAAATATCAGAAACAGTGTCAACTATCCTGCCTGTGATATGGGTGTATGCGGTGGCGCGGGAAGAGTGGCGATTCTGCATAAGAACATTGCGAACATGATCACGCAGTTTACGGCAGCATTTGGCGAGACCGGTATCAACATTAGTGATATGACCAATAAGTCAAGAGGAGAGTATGCGTATACGCTGCTTGATATTGATAAGGCTGCAGATGAGAAGATTATGGAACGCTTGAAGAGCATTGACGGGGTGTTCAAGGTGAGAATTGTGAAGTAGTCTCAATGGTTGTTTTTTTCAGCCCCAATACTGCCTCATTGAAAACGTGAGACGGTATTGGGGGCTTGAATTCATTCCCGCGAGCAACGAGCCAAGTGGCTGCTTGCAGACATTTGGCGACTGCCGTGAGGGTCATATACCCCGCCCTTTAGGACGTTTCAAATTTGATGCCCTATTGCTTGCGGCGGGGTTTTTGACTTAGGCAATAATCAGTTGATGATTAATAAGCATCGTGAACATCTCCATATTTGGTCATGTTGCCGATGGTGTTTTGGAATTTCGTTTCTTTGGATACGGTGACTTCACTGGCTAAATCCATGTATTTGATAAAGATTTCTTCTACGGAAAGTCCTTTCTCTTTGGCGATTTCTTCCATGATGGGTCTGATTTTTTCCAGCTGGAAGGAAACGCGGGTCTTTTGAGGATCAAAATCCTTTAAAACACGGTCTGCGTATTCGTTGATACGGTCAAGTATTTCTTTGTCCTCTGCTGTCATTGTGATATGCCTCCTTATAAAATATTTAACGATTCTGCTGTGTCAATCATTGTTTTTGGCGATAGAAGCAAGAGCTCTGTTGCGAAAAATATTGTATCACTATTGCGAATGCTTGTCAAAATCAGTTTGCTCGTGTTATATATTCAAACACGCGTCGTCCCAAACCTGTACTTCGATATAGTGATACCGGTTGGCAACATTCTTTAAAAATTCCTCCGGTGTGCCGTCATAGTCGGATATTTCTTTAAAAAGCATATCTTTGGTTAGCATGGTAAAACCGCCATGTTCTTTGAGGGTAGTCATGCTGTCGCCATATGTAAAGCTGATGGAATCCGAAGGAATACGATTTAAGGGAATCGTTGTGACAATTCCGCAGTCAAACCAACCATCTAAGAAATCGCTTCCCTGCAGGACGAATGAAAGCGGATGTTCCTGCAAAGGTTTACCACCGAGTTCCATAAAGCGAGCGCGTAACAGCGTATCTGTTTTTAAGCGTTCGGGATAATAATTCTCAAAATCCGCAAATCTGTAGAATGCAGTGGTTTCTTTGTTCTGCGAAGCCATTTCGTATGCAAGTGCAAACGCCTCATCTTTTGGCAGGCGCATGATATTCAGTAAAGGTGTGCAATTGCGGTGGCAGTAATTAATAATGTGTAAATCATCGATAGTCATTGAAAACTCCTTAAAATCTGCTTGTCAGGTAATATTTAATAATAGAATTACACCCTGATTCTTTGCCGATTGCCATAATAATTCATTTCAGGGAGACGTTTATAAGATAGGATTGAGTTTTTGGCATGTTTCGCATATTCCCAATTCATTGACCCTTAAGAGATTGAAATATTTTCTTATGTTCCGGGCTGCTGCGGTGGTAAATTCGCCCTGTCCCCAATTTTTGGTTAAAGCCTCCGGCAACTCAGGATTATATCCTGTGCTGCCACAACAGATACAGGTATTTATCCATTTTCTCAACTTAGGGTATTGCTTTATATAATCCAATCCCTCATCATGCCTGTATCCCATCAAAGCTCCTCCGTTATAAAACTGATTTGTAAACCCGAACTTTAAATCAGATTAATAAATACATATTTCGTAATTTTATTGTACCATTTTTGTGCGCTGTCCGCCACCATAAAATATAGGGAACGGGCAGGATCTGTGCTTTTGGAAACAAGAATGTATCAGGATATGTATGACAGTACGGTTCAATTGTGTAATTTCTATGAATTGAAGAGAGAAAAGAATTAAAAAGAGAAAAATTTCCGAGGAAATTCCTGTTTGGGAAAAACCGTAAAAAGACTTCTATTTATATGCATAATCTGTTAAAATGGTGATGAAATACATGAGTGAGACAGTGAGGAATGATTGATACCCTCTGTCAGATACAAGGGAGGAGATTTTCATGGCAGTAATCAGACCATTCAGAGCATACAGACCTAAGGAAGGATTGGAGGCGCAGATTGCGGCGCTTCCGTATGATGTTTATAACAGAGAGGAGGCGTGCGCGGCGGTCAAGGGAAAGCCGTTGTCCTTCCTGAATATTGACCGGGCGGAGACGCAGTTTGACACGTCTGTCGGTACATATGAGGATGTGGTCTATCAGAAGGCGCACGATTTACTGTGGGGAATGATAGAGCGCGGCGAGTTTGTACAGGAGGACAAGCCTGTTTACTATATCTATGAGCTGACGATGGCCGGCAGGGTGCAGACCGGCATTGTGGCCTGTGCAAGTGTGGACGATTATCAGAATCAGGTAATTAAGAAGCACGAAAATACGCGTGCGGATAAGGAGCTTGACCGCATTCGCCATGTGGAGACCTGCGAGGCGCAGACAGGCCCGATTTTCCTTGCGTACAGGGCAAATGATGTCCTGCGGGAGATTATCGGATGCACAAAGAAACAGAAGGCGCTGTATGATTTTGTGTCTGACGACGGGATTAAACACCGCGTATGGTGTATCCGTGAGGATGCGGATATTGCTGCGATTGCGGCTGCTTTTGAAGGAATAGGGCAGATTTACATCGCGGACGGGCATCATCGCTGCGCGTCCGCGGTCAAGGTAGGATTGAAAAAGCGCGACCAAAATCCGAATTTCACAGGCGAGGAGGAATTTAATTATTTCCTCTCGGTTCTGTTTGCGGATGAGGAGCTTATGATTATGGATTATAACCGCGTTGTGAAGGACTTAAATGGTCTTTCCGGGGCAGAGTTTCTGAATGCTGTTCAAACGGTGTTCGAGGTGGTTTCCAAGGGCGGAGAATGCCAAAAGCCCGCAGGAAAGGGACAGATTGCAATGCTTTTAGAGGATACATGGTATCTGTTGAAGGTAAAGGAAGCATACCAAAGCGACGACCCTGTGGAGGGCTTGGATGTCGCGGTGCTGCAAAACCACATTCTTGCGCCTGTTTTGGGGATTGCGGACCCTAAGACCGACAAGCGGATTGACTTTGTCGGTGGTATTCGGGGGATAGAGGAGCTTGAGAGAAGAGTAAGAACAGATGCCAAGGCGGCTTTTGCAATGTATCCGACCTCCATTCAGGAGCTGTTTGGCGTGGCGGATGCGAATCTGCTGATGCCGCCGAAATCAACATGGTTTGAACCGAAGCTCAGAAGCGGACTGTTTATACAC
>CAMWYL010000236.1 GCA_947178465.1 uncultured Lachnospiraceae bacterium
AATCTATCCGCCGTCAAATGAGCCGCTGTATCACAGGCTGCTTGCCGAAGGGGGCGTCCTCTCAGAGTACCCGCCGCAGACGGCGCCCAGAGCCGCGCTTTTTCCGCCGAGAAACAGGATAATCAGCGCGCTTGCCGATGTTGTTCTGGTGATAGAGGCGCGGGAGAAGAGCGGCACATTTATCACGGTGGATATGGCTTTGGAGCAGGGGAGGGAGGTCTATGCGGTGCCGGGCAGATGCACCGACGACCTGAGCGTAGGCTGTAATAAGCTGTTAAGGCAGGGTGCGGGCGCCGCAATATCCGCGGAGGATATTGTAGACGATATGGGCTGGGAGCGCATTGGAGACATGGAGAAAGCTGTGTCAAAGCAGGGGGAGATGCCTTCACTGCTTGCAAAGGCCGTATATGACGAGATGCAAAGGGGAACGCTGATGACACAGGAGGAGCTTGTCTTGGCGCTTCGCGGAAAGGGAAACGATACGCCCTTTGCACAAATCTGTGGAGCCCTTGTCGAGCTGCAACTCAAAAATCTGATTGAAAAAACCGGCGGCGCATATCGACGGAAGTAAAAATTTGAGATTTTACTTGCAACGGAAAAAATTTTGGTTTATAGTTGTGAACTGTAAATGACAAAATGAAAAAGGGGAAACGGTATGGCAAAATACTTAGTGATTGTAGAGTCACCCGCAAAGGTAAAGACAATTAAAAAATTTCTCGGGTCAAATTATGAGGTGCTGGCAAGCAACGGTCATGTACGGGACATGCCAAAGAGTCAGCTTGGCTTTGATGCGGCAAACGATTACGAACCTAAATATATAACCATTCGCGGGAAAGGAGATATTCTGGCCAAGCTTCGCAGAGAGGTCAAAAAAGCGGAGAAGGTCTATCTCGCAACGGACCCTGACCGTGAAGGGGAAGCGATTTCATGGCATTTGTTTATGGCGTTAAAGCTTGAGGATAAGAAGGTTTACAGGATAACTTTTAATGAGATTACGAAGAACGCGGTAAAGGATTCCTTCAAAAATCCGAGAGAGATTGATATGAGCCTTGTGGATGCGCAGCAGGCCAGACGTATGCTGGACAGAATGGTAGGATATCGGATATCACCGCTTCTGTGGGCAAAGATTAAGAGAGGCTTAAGCGCGGGACGCGTACAGTCCGTGGCACTGCGTATTATCTGTGACAGGGAGGAGGAGATCAATGCCTTTATCCCTGAGGAATACTGGACACTTGACGCGGTATTAAAGGTAAAGGGAGAGAAGAAGCCCCTTCTGGCAAAATACAGTGGAAATGCGGCCATTTCCTCTAAAGAGGGAATCTCCTCCAAGGAGGGAATCTCCTCCAAGGAGGGAATCTCCTCCAAGGAGGAGATGGATAAGCTCTTAAAGGAGCTTGAGAACGCACAATTCAAGATAACTGACATTAAGAAGGGTGAACGTGTGAAGAAGGCGCCGCTTCCGTTTACCACTTCCACGCTGCAGCAGGAAGCGAGCAAAGCCCTGAATTTTTCCACGCAGAAAACAATGCGCCTTGCACAGCAGCTTTACGAGGGTGTAGAGCTCAAGGGACAGGGAACGGTTGGTATTATTACCTATTTAAGAACGGATTCTACCCGGATTTCGGATGAGGCGGTGATTGCGGCCAAGGCGTATATTACGGAAAATTATGGCGCGGAGTATGCGGCGGATGATGTCGCGTCGAAGAAGAAGGAGCAAAAGATACAGGACGCGCATGAGGCGATTCGCCCTACAGACATCAGCAATACACCGGCCGTATTAAAAGACTCTCTGAGTCGTGACCAGTTCCGCCTTTATCAGCTTATCTGGAAGCGCTTTGCGGCATGCAGGATGACAAGTGCGCGGTACGAGACCACCTCCGTTAAAATAGAAGCAAACGGACATAAATTTACGGTTGCGGCCTCCAATCTTGTGTTTGAAGGTTTTATGAGCGTATACAAGGAAGAAGATGAGGAAAAGGCGGAGTTCAATAAGGCCGTGAACGGACTGACGAAGGACACGAAGCTTGAACCGGAGCGGCTTGAGCCGAAGCAGCACTTTACGCAGCCACCCGCTCACTACACGGAAGCCTCTCTTGTAAGAGCGTTGGAAGAGCTGGGAATCGGACGTCCGAGTACCTATGCGCCGACCATCACGACCATTTTGGCGAGAAGATATGTCGTGAAGGAGGATAAGAACCTTTATGTGTCGGAGCTTGGCGAGGTCGTAAACAATATGATGAAAGATGCCTTTCCAACCATTGTTGACGTCAATTTTACGGCAAATCTCGAGGCACTGCTCGATAAGGTGGAGGAGGGTGTCGTAAACTGGAAAACGGTTGTCTCGAACTTCTACCCGGATCTGGACGAGGCGGTAAAGAAGGCCGAGAAGGAGTTAGAGGAGGTAGAGATTGCGGATGAGGTGTCGGAGGAGCTCTGCGACGTGTGCGGCAGAAATATGGTGATAAAATACGGACCGCATGGGAAATTTCTCGCCTGCCCGGGCTTCCCGGAATGTCGCAATACCAAGCCCTATTTTGAGAAAATAGGCGTTGCCTGTCCGAAGTGTGGTAAGGAGGTCGTGATCAGGAAGACGAAAAAGGGCAGGAAATATTACGGCTGTGAGAACATTCCCGAGTGCGATTTTATGGTATGGCAGCGCCCCGCAAAGGAAAAATGTGAGAAATGTGGAGGACTTCAACTGATAAAGGGCAATCAACTTGTCTGTATGGATGAGCAATGCGGACATGTGCAAAAACTTCTGAATAATTAAGAAAATTTGTTAAATTGTGAAAAAACTTATAAATAACCACCACAACTATTGAAAAATAACGCAACTTATGTTAAAATTTCCTATAATGGACAAAAGGTTGCAAATAGAACTTGGAGGTTTGATATGAGTAGTGTACAATTGTTAGACAAGACAAGGAAAATTGGAAAGCTTTTGCACAACAATAATTCCAGCAAGGTTGTTTTTAATGATATCTGCAAGGTGATTCGGGATATTGTGGATTCGAATGTGCTGGTAATCAGCAAGAAGGGCAAGGTTCTGGGGGTCGGCAATTGTGAAGGAGTAGAGGTATTGACGGAGCTGGTCGAGGATAATGTCGGAGGCTTTATCGACCCGATGCTCAATGAGCGGCTTTTGGGTGTACTTTCCACAAAGGAAAATGTAAATCTTGCCACCTTGGGCTTTGAGAACACGGATATCCGCAAGTTTCAGGCAATCATTACGCCGATAGAGATTGCGGGGGAACGTCTTGGTACACTGTTTATCTATAAGTGTAATGAGCAGTATGATATCGACGATATAATTTTATGCGAATATGGCGTGACTGTAGTGGGATTGGAGATGCTTCGCGCCGTCAGTGAGGAGAGTGCGGAGGAGAGTCGCAAGGTTGCGGTTGTAAAGTCAGCCATTTCCACGTTGTCTTTCTCGGAGATGGAAGCGATTACGCATATTTTTGATGAGCTCAACGGGACCGAGGGAATTCTCGTGGCCAGTAAGATTGCGGACAGAGTCGGCATTACACGCAGTGTGATCGTGAATGCGTTGCGCAAGTTCGAGAGCGCCGGCGTGATCGAATCCCGTTCCTCGGGTATGAAGGGAACTTACATCAAGGTTTTAAACGATGTGGTTTTTGAGGAAGTCGCAGCGCTGAAACGCCAGCTGAGCAAATAGCCCGGACGGATGCAGAGAAATATAATGGAAGTGATGATATATACAGGCGTAAGGGATTATGCTGTTTTGAGAGGAAGAAGAGAGGCGCAGGGAAGCGGAAAAAAGCGGTCTGCGCTTTTTTGTGTGTTGGGAGATACTGCCATGAGGAGGCTGTAATGCGAACAAAAAAATGCTTGAAATATTTCGGAAATACTCTATAATAGAATAAGGGACAGCATGTATTATGTATGTAAAGCTATGCAATATATGGAGCATAGACGATAAATGGGAGGAATGCAAATGCTGAGCAAAGGATTATTTGATTATGTTAATGTAATGGAGAGCTCATTGGATGCGGCATCGACAAGACTTAGCTTGATTTCCAACAATCTTGCCAATTCAAATACGCCGCATTATAAGCGTAAGGATATCCGGTTTGAGACAGAACTGAAGCAGGCGTTTATACGCGCTAACGGGGACAGCGTGGACGCAAAAGTGAAGCGGTTGGATTTGACATCCCTGAAGCCGCAGGCTTATACGGATTATTCGGAGCTTTCGTTTCGGTATGATGGCAACAATGTAGATGTGAATAACGAGGAAGGCATTCTGGCAAAGACCGAGATTAAATATGAGGGATTGATGGATTTACTGAGTAAGAATTTTGCGCAGATTCAGGCTGTATTGAAATAGAAAACAGGAGGAGATAAGAGATGGGGATTTTTGATTCATTTGATATCAGCGCTTCCGGAATGTCAGCGGAAAGATTTCGTATGGATATTATTTCGCAGAATTTGGCGAACACCAATACCACACGGACAGAAGATGGTACGCCTTATGTCAGAAAGGTAGTGACTTTTCAGGAAAAGACAGATGCCAGAACAGGGAGATTTGCAACCGTATTTAACAATGTGTGTAATGGAGCAGGCGGTGCGTTTGGCAATCTCGGCTCCGCAAAGCTGACTACCCCGGGAATCGGTGTGAAGGTAGGCGGCATATATGAGGATACATGGACAAAGGAGGTTCTTGCCTATGAACCGGAACATCCCGATGCGGATGAGAACGGCTATGTACATTATCCGAACGTAAATATCATTACGGAAATGACGAACATGATTGATGCAAGCCGGGGCTATGACGCGAATCGTGCGGCTTTTGACGCAGGGAAGAAGATGGCGCTTAAGGGCTTGGAAATGAATTAAGGTAACAGGAATACGGTCTGGTACATAAAGTGGGGAGAAAACGGAAGATAAATGCTTTCGAATATTGAAGTAATGTCCGCAAAAGTGCGGCATGGGGGATTAAAATGAAAATTGTAAATGCAAGTGATATTAACAGCTTATACAGCATAAATTCTAATGCAATTCGGGATACACTGCACAGCACATCTGAAGAGACAGCGGGTGCGGAGCGGGCGAACGTGTTTGATACGTTCCTGAACGCGGCGGTAAGCAATATCACGGATACAAATGAGGCACTTTCCAATGAGGAGAATGAGATTTTGAAGTGGTCGATGGGTATTTCCGAGAATACGCATGACCTTACGATTGCGGTCGGCAAGGCGGAAACCGCGCTGAACTACACGATAGCGCTCCGTGATAAGCTGTTGGAGGCTTATAAAGAGATTATGCAGATCCAGATTTAAGGGGGAAAACCTTAGTACAATGAATATGGGGACTATGGGAGAAGGAGACACTTCAGATGGTTGACAAGGTACTGGAA
>CAMWYL010000237.1 GCA_947178465.1 uncultured Lachnospiraceae bacterium
AACTGCTGAAATGTATATCCGTTGCAAAAGAAGCAAGCGACCTGCACACAAACATTTTTTCACAGTATTTAATTTGGGATTATCTGAAAAATAACGATTTGGATATGCATATTGCGAAGATTAGGGCCTTGTATAAAAAGCAGGCATATGCGATGATGGCTGCAATGGATCAATATTTTCCATCTACGGTAAGATACACAAAGCCACACGGCGGTATGTTTTTATGGGTAACACTTCCGGAGGGTGTAAGCGCTATGTCCCTGTTCCCGAAGGCTTTGGAGAAAAAAGTTGCGTTTGTTCCGGGAGACCCCTTTTATATTAGTATCGAAAATACCAACACCATGCGCCTGAATTATACAAATGCGGATTGCGAAACGATTGAGGAAGGGATTCACAGATTAGGAGATTTGCTAAAAGAACTACCCATATGACAGCTTTATTAAACAGAGACATTGTCATTAATGTCTCTGTTCATCGGAACATGATTGAATCCTCCCCGTCAGAGTTTATTATGGACGAGAACGGCAACAACGTCTTATTTCCCATTTTTGTGTCAAGCATGAAGGAGACACAGCTACAGCAGTATGCACGACGATTCTATGATGAAAACGATATTGCACGTTCCACTATTTTATCCGGTTATATGACGGAGGAACAGCGGTAGCTCTGGCTTGCCCGTGCCTGCGAAGATGGAAAAACAACTTTTATGCAGTCCTGACAGAAGGATATTGACGCAAAGATGACTTGCACTTAATGAGGCATTACCGGCATATATGCGTAACCTGTTCTGTGTTCGAAGGTATCAAATACTTCCAACTCCTGCGCCCCGTTTTCGGCCATCTTGAAGCCGTGATTGGGCATAAAATAATTTCTGATATAGGCAAAAAGCTCCCATATCTCACATTGCTCCTTAGACATCAGCTGTGCAGTGAATTTGTCCGTGTATGCGCGTATATACAATGAAGCAGGTATTTTATATATTTCTATGCCTTTGGACTGACAGTCCGTAAGAACTTCTCGCACAAAACCAAATGCACGGGATTCCTCGCTGCACCAAAAATTTACACTCAAATGAATGTCGTTGATAGGAAGCACCATATTTGTCAATGACTCATAAATCAATGACTCGTCTTCAAGCATTACCGCTTCTATTGCCGAGTTGAAACCGGTTAAGTCTGAAAAATCTTTTGCGTATATGATTTTTCCCGCAAGGATGGCCGCAGGCTTTTCCACTATCTCAAAGACCGCTCCGCCGATTTTTATCGTTTCAACTACTTTTTCGGTCTTTTCGTTTTCGGTATCCAATAAGCAATCAACTGAAGTATTCAAGACAAGCGCAAGCAGCTTCAGATTACAGACATCCGGCAGACAATCTCCGTTTTCCCATTTTGAGAGCGCCTGCTCAGAAACTCCGATTTTCATGGCTATTTCTTTTTGGGTCAGGTTTTTTCGTTTACGAAATTCTTTCAGTCTCTTTCCAAAATCAATTTGAGTGAACATATTTTTACCTCTCATTTAACAGTAAATTTGTTACACTGAAATTGTAGCATTTGTCAATCGTTAAAACAATTATACATATCTTTATGAAAAAGCCGATAAACTCAACCTGAGGTTGATTTTCAATCCTTCCCCTGACAAATCTCCTGCGAATCCAACAGAATCGTAAACGGGCCGTCGTTTAAAAGGGAAACCTTCATATCCGCTCCGAAGGAGCCATGCTCCGTGCGGAAACCCTTCCCTTTGATTTCGCCGATGATATACTCATATAGCGCATTCGCCATATCCGGCTTGCCCGCCGCGGTAAAGGAGGGTCTGTTCCCTTTACGGCAGTCCGCATAGAGCGTAAACTGCGATATAATCAAAAACTCTCCGCCTACATCCGATACGGACAGGTTTGTCTTCCCGTCCGCATCCTCAAATATGCGCAGCTTTGTCAGTTTATCTATCATTTTATCCGCAATCTGTCGGTTATCCGTATCCGAAATACCCACAAATACCAGCAGGCCGTGTCCGATTTTCCCGATGACTTCCCCGTCAACGGTCACGCCTGCTTCCTTCACACGCTGTATCACAAACCGCATTTTCATCCCACTTCCGTATATTTATTCACGTATCAACGCATCCAGCTCCGCGCTTGCCTGTTCATAGCTTTCTACCACGATTCCCTTCATACCAAGCGCACGCGCCGCATTGACATTTTCTTCCCTGTCGTCAAGAAAAACGCATTCCCCGGCAACAAGTCCGTACTCCTTCATCAAATGCTCATAAATATCCGCATTCGGCTTTACCATCCTTACAAAGCCCGACACCACTTTCCCATCCACCTTATCCAAAAACGGAAAGCTGCCGTTCTCGGCGTGGAGTGTAAAAATGCTTTTCGGGTAATTGGATAGCAGATAGACCTTCAAGCCTCGTTTTTTCAGTCCTTCAATCCACGGCACGGAATAGTCATACGCCTCAACAATCTTATCCCTGTTCTCCCACACAAGCTCAAATTCCTCAAGATATTCCCGGTTATCCTCACGCAGCTTATCAATTATCACCGCCTCATCCTGTATGCCGTGATCCAGCTCACCCCACCAGTGGCTCATAAACACCGTTTCCTTAAAGACCTCCTGCAGTTCCTTGGGCAGCCCTAAATCCTCCATCAGGGCACGCCAGCGAAAGCTTACAAGAACATCTCCGATATCGAAAATCACATTTTTAATCATACTCATTAAAGCTCCACTCCGTTTTTCTTTAGTAATGCCTGCGCGCTCTCCACCGAGTCAACTCCGGTTTTATTCTTAATCGGTGCAAATTCATAATCCCGCACCACCTCAAAGGACAGGCAGTTCTCAAACAGATGAATCATATCCAGAACCAGCAGCTCAAACTTATATCCGTTCGGCTCCTCCGGCTTGATATGGTTCCCCTCTTTGTCAATATAAGGAATCTTCTTCTCTACCACATGAACGGGCATCTTCGCGTCCATGATTTCCTCCAGCTTATCGACACGGAACAGATAATTCAAAATAACGCCGAAATTATAAGAAAGCTCGCCGTTTGCTTCACGGGAATGGATAATCTCGTCTGTCATCTCATAATATTCGACAATCGAAGGTCTTCCGTCTTCCAGACAGAGCACACCGACCTTTTCATGGGGATCTGCCTTTCTAACAACCTTCGCGCCGCTCACCCGTCCGGAATCAAGCGTCGCACCTATGAATACAGGATCGGCAATCCGCTGAAGCACGTTATCCACCGCGAAAATATTCAGCCATTCAACACCTCTGGCCTTTACATCCTCAATCACGCCGCTCACTACCATGGAATAGAACCAGCCGCCGTTTCCGTTCGGGGAAAGGGAAAGGGAATCCGCCTCTTCCATATAGAGCTTCCCGTCAAAATCAACAGACGGCGCCATTTCCTGCTTAAAGAATTTTACATATGCCTTCGGATATCCAAAGTAATCCTTCTCCTCAAAAAACGCAATGGTCTCGTCATTATTTTTGTCGCTTGTCATAATATACAGAGGCACAAAACAACCTGCCTGGTCTGTGACCTCCTGAAGGTTCCGAATCAGCCTTTCAAAGATAAACACATCCTTTGTGATACCGATATTATACTTTCCTTTCGGTCCGTCCGATCCAAGCCTTGTACCCTGTCCGCCGGCAAGAAGGACAGCGCCGATCTTTCCTGCCTTTATGGCTTCCAGACCGCTTTTCTTATACTGCGCCTTATTCACCTCTATCTCGGACACCTCCAGCGCTGACAGCGGCTCAAGCTTTCCCCTTTCCTGCGCAAGCTCCGCATGTCCGGCCATTGCGACAATCGACCAATCAATTTTTTCGACCTGCGCCGCCAGCTTTTCCTTCCCCGCCGCATCAAGCTTCCGGTACGCCTCAAAAATATGCTCCTGCCCATGCGCCTTTAATACTTCTGCTAATTCCCTTTCTCCCATGCACTACCTTTCCTTTCTTATTACATTTATAAATAATATTTCCAAAAATTTACTGTACGATTAACACTGAGTTATTTATACTATATTTACCTTTCATTGACAAGGGCATACGTATCTCTATTCTAAATTGCTGCTCTTTCATCGAAAACAATACGTTCGATTTCTTTTCCAAGAGCAGCAGACTTATTCCTTCCGGAAACCATGTTCCACAAATTCACGCAACCGTTCTCTCAACCCATCCACATATTGATCTGAGTAAAAAATCTCCCGAAATTCCTGTTCATTCACCCAGCGAAAAGCAACGGTTTCTCCTTTTTGGAGCTTCACATTGTCTTTGGGAATACCGGTCATGCATAAATATCCCTGATATATTGTCGTATCCGTCGCAACACAATACAGACTTTCCAACTCATTATCCGCAGAAATCCCTGTCTCTTCCAACAGCTCTCTCTTCGCTCCATCTGTAACGCGCTCTCCTTTCAGTACGGAACCGCCGGCGCCGCTTTCCCAAAAACCCGGGTAATTTGGCTTGTCAAAATCCCGCTGCATCAGAAGAATGGAACCGTCCTTATGCATAACGAAAACCTCTGCCACTGCGTGCTTTAATCCGTTCGGAATCTTTTCGCCTCGAACCAAATCACATCCTGCTAATGTACCATCTGCATAATAGGCATCCCATAGTTCTATGTTGTGTTTACCATTTATGGAATTTCCCACACCGGCAATATCTTTTTCCATATATCCGCAGGTAAAGGGAAAAAAGTCAAACTTTTTGGTGCCAACATGGCTCGCGCCCAGATTTTCATACCATGCCCGAAGCCTTTTGTTTTCCTCCACAATGCCGATATTCATTTTTTTACAGCCATTCTCAGACGCCGTCATCTCTGCATGAAAAAATAAAATTTCCCCGATATGCTTATGGCGGTGTTCCGGTAAAACACACAGATTATCCAGCTCGCATTCTCCGCTTTCCTGTATGTGCAGCGAATAGTACCCCAAAATCTGCTCCCTGTCATCAAAATATCCGCACATGGGTCTGCCTTCATCATACTGCCAATGGAGTCTCTCGGATGTGGTCGAAAACGCAGTAAAACGTGGGGCGTTTTCTTCCGTAAAACCATACTCCTGCGCAACTGTCAAAAAGCTTTGTTTAATCACTTCGACACACTTTTCTATCTCACATTTTTTAATAAAGCGAATCATGCCGTTCCTCTCCTAATCAAATTTTTTCCTATTTAACCTATTATACCATAATTGCTTCGCAATTACGGCAATTCATGTCCATTTGGGCGATATATTCATCCATCAACAACCGATAATTTATTGTTTATCTTTTGCAGCATCTCCTCCGCAAACTGCTGTGCCTCTGCCTCATCCACCCTCATTTTCTCTCCCGATGCATAGCTTTGTAACGCACCTGAAATAAGCGGCCC
>CAMWYL010000238.1 GCA_947178465.1 uncultured Lachnospiraceae bacterium
CCTTTGTGCCAAGCGGACAGTATTTCCGAACGTCACCGGCGCTAAGCTCGGCATTGAATCGGTATCTGCTTCCACGAAACCGGTGCAGCTGCCGCTGTCTTGCCTCCATTACCCGCTCCCTCATATCACAGCTGCGCTCATTGCGCATATTGGCGGAAAGCTGCCGAATATCGATTCGGGGTGCTTCCGTCATAATGTCTATCCTGTCCAATATCGGCCCTGAAATTCTTGCCAAATATCGCTTTACCTCTCCCTCCGAGCAGGTGCATCTGTTCCTGTCGGGAAAATATCCGCAGGGGCAGGGATTCATTGCCGCCACAAGCATAAAATCCGCAGGATATACAAAGCTTCCGTGCGCACGCGCAATATGTATCCGCCTGTCCTCCATGGGTTGGCGCAATATTTCTAAAGTATCTCTTCTAAATTCGGGGATTTCATCCATAAACAGAACGCCTCTGTGGGCAAGTGATATGACACCCGGCTTGGGTACGCGCCCGCCGCCGGCCAGTGCCTGTTCGGATATTGTGTGATGTGGATCAAGAAACGGCCGCCTTGTCATCAGGGCTCTTTTATCATCAAGCAGTCCCGCTACGCTGTATATTGTCGATACCTCAAGGCTCTCCTCCATTGTCATATCGGGCAATATTGTAGGAATCCGCTGTGCAATCATTGTCTTCCCGGAACCGGGTGGTCCTATCATCAACACATGATGGAAACCCGCTGCTGCAACCTCCACGGCTCTCTTCACCGCCTCCTGTCCGTTGATATCCGCAAAATCAACCTCCTGTGGCTCTTCCGATAGCGCCTCCATACCGGTAAGCTTAGCCGGGGCTATCATCCGTGCTTTATTTTCTTCTTTCTCCTGTAGATACCTGATGGTCTCCTGCAAGGTGGAGACGCCTATAACTTCCATCTTATCTATAACCGCGCCTTCCTTCACATTCGCCTTCGGCACGATGCATCTTTTCAAATTTTCCATCCGTGCCCTTTGTACTATGGGGAGCACACCCTTTACTGTCTTTACCTCACCGTTCAGCCCCAGCTCACCGATAATCAGGGTATTTTTGATATTTTCTTCCGGAATATAACCAAGTGACACCAACATGCCAATCGCAATCGGCAGATCGTAGGAAGCGCCCTCCTTGCGCATCTGTGCAGGCGATATGCTGACGGTAATACGCATGGCCGGAATGTTCATTCCGGCGTTTTTCAACGCCACACGCACGCGCTCCTTCGCTTCCCGAACCTCATTGCTGAGCTGCCCTACCATCTCAAAACCAGGCATCCCTTTTGAGGCATCCACCTCCACTGTCGCAATCCGGCTGTCAATCCCACTGACCGCGCCTGTTATTACCCTGCTGTACATTCGATATTCTTCCTCCATGCTTCTATTCTGCTTTGCGATACCGCTTGATTTTTACTTATATCACAAAGCCCTTTATCCGACAAGAATTTGACAAAAAAACGTCTCTGAAATGTAAAAATTAATACAGTTTTGCTTCCTCAAGCCCTATTTTCAATTTTCCCAGCGCCTTTTTCTCTATTCTGGAAACATAGCTTCTGGAAATACCGAGCAGTCTGCCGATTTCCTTCTGTGTCATCTCAGGACCATCGTTTTTTTCGCCCGTCATGCCGTAACGAAGCCGTATAATCTGCTTTTCCCTGTCGTCAAGCCGCTCTTCAATCAGTCCGGAAAGACAGTTGATCTTTGCCGCGATATCCATATCCTCGACGATATCACTCTGTTCCTGTACACAGATATCGAGCAGATTGATTTCATTTCCCTCCTTATCGGTTCCTATCGGCTCATAGAACGAGATTTCCCTTGTCATCTTCTTCTTCATGCGAAACATCATCAGCAGCTCGTTGTCAATACACCGGGCCGCGTAGGTTGCCAACCGGCTTCCCTTTTCCGCCTTGAAGGTGTTTACTGCCTTGATAAGCCCGATGGTTCCGATTGATATCAAGTCCTCCATATCCTCGCTGCTGCCCATATATTTCTTTGCCACATGTGCCACGAGTCGCAGGTTCCTCTCGATTAAAATCTGACGCGCCTTATGGGCGGCTTCTTTGTCCTCGCCGTGCATCATCTCCAGATATTCTGACTCCTCTTCCATTGATAAAGGTTGCTCAAAGGTTTTCAAGGAACGCCCCCGGGGACTCATTTCTAATATTCTATGTAACAATCCATTTTTCTGTGCCTATCCACAATTTGAAAAAACGCAGGCTCAGCAGCCTGCGTTCAAAGAATTAACAACGCAAGCGTTGCTAATTCTTTCCTAAATGATATTCACTATGGCTTTTTCCGTCTGCCCGAAAAAACGCAGGCTCGGCAGCCTGCGTTTTTTCTCACGAACTGTTATTTTTCTTTATACTACTCTATCTTTATGGTAAATCCCTCATATATTCCAACAGGTACAGCTTCGCCGAAATCATACTGTTCCACTGTATCTTTTTCAAACACATATGCTGATACCATTTCCTTTTCCGGGTCAACAATCCAGTATTCTCTGACTCCCGCCGTGCGATATTTAAACAGTTTCGTCATATAGTCTCTTGACTTACTGCCCGGAGAAACAATCTCAATCACCCAATCCGGCGCTCCATGACAGCCCTTGTCATCCAGCTTCGATACATCGCAGATAACAGAGATGTCCGGCTCCATGTAATTCAGGTCATCTTCATTCAAAAATACCGCAAATGGGGCAGCATAAACTTCACATTCCCCATTGTTATTCTTTATATAATTATAAATTTCCGTATACAAATAGCCGGAAATCTTCTGATGCTTCCTGCTGGGCAGCGCCATGTAATAAATCTGACCGTCAATTAATTCCGCACGTTCTCCATCCGGCAAATCATAGATATCCTTAATCGTATAAAGCTTTTCTTTCAACATTGTGTCCATATGCTGCACCTCCAGTCCTGCTAACAGTATAAACCATTTTCAGTCAACATACAATCATCATCGGAACACCAAAATCCGCTTTATCGATTTTACGACATTTCAAAAATTCCTACAGCTCATACGGAGTGGTCTGGTATACGTAATAAGATAATAACAATATACCTCTTCTAATGCCCAAATCCCCTGTGTTTACAGTCTTCCTGCACCTTAGCCCGCGAAAGTACACCATTTATACGCCAAAACACCATAAATTGTCTGTCGGGTTGCACAAAATAAGGCAGGTACACCATTGTTTACATCCATCATAGGGACAGTTCCAAAAATGAAACTGCCCTCGCACCCGTTGTCATATATCGTCCATTTTTGTATAATTTTGGTCTCCGTTTATGCCAACTGCATAACCTCTGCTTCAAGTTCCTTTAATTCCTCAAGTGATAATATGGGAACATAGTCCGCAATTTCTTCAAGTGACATTTTACCTTTTTTTATCATTCTTTTCGCTGTTTCCCTTGCGCTTTCCTGTGCCGCTTCATAGCGCTCACTCTTAATAAACGACTTCATTATCTGTTCTTCATCAAATAAACTCATCATATATTGTCAAGGTCTGCCTAAGCAGCCCTTACCTCCTTTTCCCTGTCAAGCAAATATTCCCTTAAAACATTCCTGTCCTTACATATGCGGATCGTCTCCGTAACCGCCTTCCTCGTCATCCCATGTTGTTTTGTCTGTTCACCAACTGCTCCCTTAATGCTTTTTTCATCTTATCAAACATAGTATAGCTGCTTCCGTCCTGCCCACTCTGTCATTTGTGCATAAACATTGTTCAACTGTACCATAAGTACGCATGCCTTCATCTGCTTTTTTATATCATACCACAAGACCGCATTAAAAACCACAAAAAGCTGTCTTGGAAGTTTGTTTCCAAGGCAGCTTTTCTTTACATTGCATACATATTTTCCGAATACAGCACTTTATTTTCTTTGCTTTCCAGTTTTTCAATCTCACTCTGTTTAAAATCTTCTGTCACATGGGTATATAAATCCATTGTCATTTGAAGTGTTGCATGCCCCATATAGGCCTGTACCGTCTTCGGACTGATATCTGCCTCAAAACATCTTGTTGCAAACGTATGTCTGAAACAGTGTCCTGAAAACTTCTCCATCTGTTCCAAGGGGTCCTTCATCAAATTAATTGTTTCCACAATCCTCGCAATCGCATCACAATAGGTACTGGCATTCAGCGGGGTTCCCAAAGTGCTCAGGAACAGCAGATCCTCAAATCCCTGTATCGGAGTCACATTATGCCTGTTCAGGATAACCTTTCGCTGTTTCATCTGCTTTTTTAGCGCGGTTTCGCACCTTGCGGTAATCGGGACTTTCCTTTTGCTTGCTTTTGTTTTTGGCGGTCCCAAATGATATGCCTTACCGTCATCCCCTTCAAATTTCTGATATACCAAAGTTTTGTTTACCCTGATTTCCTTGTTTTTTAAGTCTATATCTTCTGGGGTCAAAGCATATAGCTCTCCTGGACGGAGCCCTGTTTCCACTGCAACCACAAACAGGTTGAAATAGAATGTACCTGCAGCGCATTCAAAAAATTCAATCTGCTCTTCTTTTGTAAGCACCCTGATTTCTTTTTTCTCATCCCGTAACAGCTTGATGCCTTTCACAGGGTTCCTATTCACATAATTATCCATTAATGCCTTGTCGAATATATCAAGAAGCATAACCCTGACCCTGTTTCTTGTTTCGTAGCCAAATCCCTGTTTATCAAGATTATTGAGCAGCGCCCTGACCATCAGTGCTGTGATCTCCAATAATTTTCTTTTCCCCAAAATCGGGGAAATATGCTTTTTGTACACTGTTTTATATCCCTGTTTGGTATTTTCGCGGATTATCTTATACTTGTACTCATTAATCCATATTTCAAAGAAATCATCTAATGTTGTCCCATCATCAACGATATTCATTTTTTTCTTGTTTTCATAGACGGCAGTATTGTACTTGTCCCTCAATTCCTGCAGGTCCATACTGTATAATGTCTGCCTTGTTCCAAACCTGTTTTCAAATCTGGCATAATACTGCCCGTTTTTTCTCTGCCCAAATCCAGGGCCGAGTTCCTTGCCACATAAATCTTTCCCCATTACTGACATTCCTCCTTCCCCTAATTTAAGTATAACGTGATCTGCCCCATTTGGGAGCACCCTATTTTCTCAGGGCAGATTCACATTTTTCGGTTTATTGTTCAAATTGAATAGTGTCCGTTCAGATACTTTTCAAAAGCTTCCCTTTTCACTAATCTTCTGTTCCCGATGAACAATGCGAAGGGGCAGCCTGGCTCAGCTAATAAATTCCTTATTTTCCCCTCCCCGATGCCGCTGTAGGCAACCGCTTCATCTACGGTCAGTGTAACTTTCTTCCATAAAGGAACCAAATATTTTAACATAAGCAAATCCT
>CAMWYL010000239.1 GCA_947178465.1 uncultured Lachnospiraceae bacterium
GTCCTTTGACAGCGTATCCCAACCAAAGCCAAGCGCACAGAGCTCCCTGTCGGTAGTTTCCACGGCCGCCGGAGAGACCGGAGCGGCAGCGTTCTCCTCCATATGGGAAAACAGCGGCTTTTTCTGTTGGCAGCTTGGACCCTGCAGTCGGTTGACGATCGGCCACTCATCGGCAGTCCATGTGATGGGATCAAGGGCTGTCTCCCGTCCAAGCATGCTGTATTTCCCGTTAATCATCCGTCCGCACAGATATACCATGTACCAATCGCCGTCAGGCGTCATCACCGGCTTTCCGTGGCCGCAGCGTTGTATCGGTGCTTCCGGTATCCACTGCCGCATAATGGGATTGTATGGGCAGGGCTCGTAAATGCCCATCAGTTCACGGGAACGGGAGACGGTAATCCGATGTCCGGAACCGGTGCCGCCCTCTGCCTCAAAGAGATAATACCAGCCGTCCTTTTTTAATAAATGAGGTCCTTCCGGCGCACGCTTCTGGTCGCCGTAGAATAGCAGCGTGGCAGGGGAGATTTGCGTCCCCTTCTCCAAATCGACCTCCAATATCCGTGCTCCGCGGTTGAGGAGCATATAAGAACGCCCATCGTCGTCATGGAAAAGGGAGGGGTCGATACCGTCCTCTTCAATGTAGAAAGGCTCGGAATATGGTCCTTCCGGCTTTTCGGAGGAAACGACAATCTGCCTCCGGATGACAGAGCCGGTGTCGTTCATCCGGTAGGTCGCCGTTACATAGAAGCGGCCGTTTTTGTAGGAAATATCAGGTGCCCAATAGCCGCGTCCCCCCTCTAAATCATCAATATTTGTCCATGCGGGATTTGTGATGGCATGTCCGATAATTTCCCAATGGATTAAATCCCGCGAATGGGAAATCGGGATGCATGGGAAAAAGATAAAGGAGGAATTTGCCATGTAAAAATCATTACCGACTCTTACGATAGAGGGGTCGGGATACATGCCGGTACGAATGGGATTATGGTAGGTATCCTCATATTTTACATGATACCGGCGTTCAAAATATTCGTTTATTTCCGTGAGCTGAAGCCTGTGGGCAATATCCCACGGCGTTACAAGGTCGAGGTCCCCGTCAAGCGCCGACATGCCGACCCTCTCGACAAGATACGGAATCGTGTCGGGCTTCTTGGAAAGTACGGCATAATGCAGGATATTGCGATAATTGTCATCCCGCAGATTCATGCTGGCTCTTGAGTATTCCACGATATATTTTGTCAGTGGTAAATCCCCCATTTGCGCTGCCAGAAGTGCAAACGGAACACCTTCCTGTGTCTTAAAATCAATTGCCGCGGGTTCCTCCGGCAGAAGCTTTTTAACCTCGTCTAAGTGAATGCTTCGAATTGCCTGCTCCAAGCGCTCCTTCATTTCCATAATGACCTCCTTTTTCTTTATATGATTTATTATTTTTATGATAATGGAAAAACGTGGATTAATCAACCGTTACCTGTTTGAATCCGGGCGGGAATATGTTATAATTGCAGTATTGCAATGGGAAAAAATCTTTTGTAATCTTGTCTATTGGCGTAAGTCTATGGTATGATGAAAAGAGCTTAGACAGAAATTGGAAAATGCAATAGTCTGTGTAAAGGAGAATGGATTGGAAATCAGGGATTTTCAATCAGCAAGGATGGAGGAAACTTATGGCAATTGAAATCGTGGAAAAATATGTGAATGAGTTGATTGACAGAAGTACGCTGGAGGAGCCTGTCTGGAATATCGAGAAAATCAGGCAAGGGAAAAAGGCAACATGGGATTATATTGACGGCTGCATGATTATGTCGCTTTTAGAGCTTTACAAAGTGACGGAAAATAAGAAATATTTTGAATTTGCGGAGAAGTACATCGGTCATCGAATAGAGGAAGATGGGACGATTAACGGATATCATAAGGATGAGCTGAATCTTGACCATATCAACGAGGGCAAAAATCTTTTTACCCTGTATGATTTGACCGGAAAAGAGAAGTATGCCAAGGCAACGGCAAATATTTATCAGCAGATTTTGGAGATGCCGCGTACCAAGGAGGGGAACTTCTGGCATAAGAAGATTTACCCAAACCAGGTATGGTTGGACGGTCTTTACATGGCGCAGCCCTATTATATGGAATATGAGAAGCGCTTTAACGACAGGAAGAATTATAAGGATATCTATACACAGTTCTTTAATGTGGAGAAGAATCAGAAGGATGCAGAGACAGGATTGTATTACCACGCGTATGATGCGGAACGTAAGATGTTCTGGGCAGACCCCGAGACCGGACTTTCCAAGAACTTCTGGCTGCGTGCGTTGGGCTGGTTTTCCATGGCGCTGTTGGATACGCTGAGTATTGCGGATGATAAGGAATCGGAGGAGTACGCGCATCTGCTGAAAATGTATCAGGATTTGATCGCTTCCATGCTCAAGTACCAGTCTCCGGAGGGGATGTGGTATCAGGTGCCGAATTTCCCCGGACGGGAGAAGAATTATCTTGAGACCAGCGGCAGCTCCATTATGGCGTACTGCCTGATGAAGGGCGCACGGCTTGGTTATCTCCCTGAGGAGTACCGGGCATATGGTGAAAAAGCATTTAACGGAATCTGCGATAAGTATCTGACGACGGTGGACGGCTCCATGAGTCTTGGAGGAATCTGCCTTGTGGCAGGACTTGGACCGGAGGACAATCTGCGGCGTGACGGCTCTTATGAGTATTACATGTCGGAGCCGATTGTGAAGGATGATGCGAAGGGCACCGCGCCGTTCTTACTCGCATATGCGGAGATGTGCAGGAAAAATTAGCGTACCGCATAGGTAGAGCGTTTTTCATTTCTATATTATAGAAGAAAGCAAAGGGTTAATAGAGGATGATGGAAAAAGAACTGTATGTATCGGCAGATGGGGGTAAGGAGTTTACACGGATTGCGGACGCACTGGAGGCGGCAGGACAGTTTCGGGACTGCAAGGTGGTCATACGGATTGCTGCCGGTGTCTATAAGGAGCGGCTTGTCATTCAACAGGACCACATCTCATTTGTGGGAGAGGATGCCGCAAGCACACGGATAACCTTTTCGGATTTTGCCAATGATTTGATGCCGGAGGGAGATAAACGCGGAACGTTTCGGACGCCGAGCGTTTTTATTGATGCCGATGATTTTTATGCCTGTGGGATTTCCTTCTGCAATGAGGCAGGACAGGGCGGAAAGGTCGGGCAGGCGTTGGCGGTATATGCGGACGGCGACCGGCTGATGTTTGAGAACTGCCGTTTTGAAGGATATCAGGACACGCTTTTTACGGCGCCGCTTCCAAAGAAGGAGAAGCAGCCGGGCGGCTTTAAGGGACCGAAGGAGTTTGCGCCGCGGCGGGTCGGCAGGCAGCTGTACAAGGATTGCTATATCGCGGGGAATGTTGACTTTATTTTCGGAAGCGCCATCGCATATTTTGAGAACTGTGAGATTTTCATGCGGGACAGGAAGGGCGATGTGAAGGGTTATGTAACCGCGCCCTCCACCTATGAGGGGCAGGAATACGGCTATGTGTTTCAGCGCTGTCGCTTTACAAGCGAATGTCCCAAGGAGAGCTGTTATCTGGGGCGGCCATGGCGTGATTACGCGAAATGCGTTATCCTGAACAGCGAAATCGGCGCGCATATCCGCAAAGAGGGCTGGCACGATTGGGACAAGAAAGAGGCATGGGATACGATATTCTTTGCCGAATATGGGAACTATGGCGAGGGAGCGGGCACACAGCGCGCACCCTTTGTAAAGCTGCTGACAGCGGAGGAAGCAGCGGCGTATACGCGGAAAAATGTAATTGGATTTTAGCGGCATAACAGATATGGAGGAGCATGGAACAGACAAATTTACGGACAATAACGATTGATAAATATTACAGCAGCCTGCCGAATATGAAGGCAAAGTTTGACCGACTTGCGCGGAAGGACTTTTTAACCGGCAGCTCCGTGGAGGAATTTGAAGCGTGGCGGACGCAGGCACGCGCCACCCTGTCGGAGCTGATTGGGCTTGAGAAAATGGATAATGCGCAGCTTTTTCCGGTGACGGAAGAGATAGTCACGTTGGACAACGGCATTGTACGGGAAAAGGTATTGATACAGTCGGAACAGGATGTGTGGGTGCCGATGTACATTCTGATACCACCCGCAGAGGACGGAGCGGAGTCGGAAAAAAGAAAGGTATTCATAGCGCCTCCCGGACATCAGGGGGCGGGGAAATATTCCATTGCAGGCTGTGATGAGATACCTGCGGTTGCGGATGCCATCAAAAAGTTTAACTACGATTATGGGATGCAGCTTGCAAAGCTTGGCTTTGTGGCGGTTTGTCCGGATTGCAGGGGCTTTGGCGAGCGACGCGACGAGAAGAAGCAGGGTGACAGTGAGGACGCATTCCTGAACTCCTCCTGCTTCCATCTGGCACATATGGCGGAGCCGCTGGGCGAGACCGTTATCGGCATGTGTACATGGGATTTGATGAAAATCGTTGACTATATCGAGACACGCGCGGAGTGGGACTGTGAGAACCTCTCCTGTCTGGGCTTCTCCGGCGGCGGGATGCAGACCCTGTATTTTGCGGCGCTGGACGAGCGCATTAAGAATGTATTTATCAGTGGATATATGTATGGCTTTAAGGATTCGCTGATGATTTTAAACGGGAACTGCAGCTGCAATTATGTGCCGCATCTGTGGGAGCACTTTGATATGGGTGATATCGGCAGTCTGATTGCGCCGCGGAAGCTGATGATACAGTCCTGCCGTGCCGACCATCTGAACGGTCCGCGGGGGCTTGAGAATGTATACGAACAGCTCGCGATTATAAAAAATGCCTACAGGCTATTTGACGCGCAGGAGCGTATCGTGCACGATATTCACGAGGGCGGACACTGTTGGCATGATGACAATTTGGCGGAAATAATCGAAAAATTTGAAATCCGACACACGTGTCGGTAAAGGAGGACAATAAAATGATACAGTTTGGAATCCGCTTACATGATGCGGTACAGGTTCCCATTGAGGAACGGTTAAAGGCAGTAAAGGAGCAGGGGTTTTTGTGTGCGCATGTTGCCCTGTCTAAGGTTATCAGTGAGAATTCAGTGGCGGAGAGTGCACTTACCCCGGGGTATGCGATGTATCTGAGGCGGCTGTTTGAGAAGAATGAGCTGGACTTTGCGGTTCTTGGATGCTACCTGAATCTTGCCAATCCCGATGCGGCACAGCTCAGGGCGATACAGGAGAAGTATCTTGCGAATATCCGCTTTGCGGCACATCTGGGCGCGGGTGTGGTCGGCACGGAAACGGGCGCTCCGAATGTGGAATATAAGTTTGAGGAGGCATGTTGGTCTGAGGAGGCG
>CAMWYL010000240.1 GCA_947178465.1 uncultured Lachnospiraceae bacterium
GATGGAACGAAGAAATTCCTGTTTGCGCTTGCGGACGGGAATCAGGTGGAGAGCGTATGGATGAAATATCATCATGGTAATTCCGTCTGCATTTCCTCGCAGGTAGGGTGCCGCATGGGGTGTCGGTTCTGCGCGTCCACATTGGACGGATTGGAGCGGGGGCTTTCGCCGTCCGAGATGCTGGAACAAATTTATGCGATTGCACGCAGCACAGGGGAACGTGTCTCCAATGTGGTCGTTATGGGAACGGGAGAGCCGCTGGACAATTATGACAATCTGTTGCGTTTTTTGCGGCTTCTTACTGATGAGAACGGCTTGCACATCAGTCAGCGGAATATTACGGTATCAACCTGTGGACTTGTGGAGAATATGCGGCGGTTGGCAGACGAGAAGCTGCAGATAACCCTGGCGCTGTCGCTGCATGGCGCGACACAGGAGAAGCGGCAGGAGCTGATGCCGATTGCGAAGAAATATACGCTTACCGAGGTGACAGACGCATGCAGGTATTATTTTGAGCAGACAGGGCGCAGGATTACCTTTGAGTACAGTCTTGTGGGCGGCGTGAATGATACCGACGCGGATGCGATGGCGCTCTGCGGATTGCTCAAGGGGCTTAACTGCCATGTGAATCTGATACCCGTGAATCCGATCCGGGAGCGGGATTATGTACAGTCGGACCGCAGCGCGGTGCTGCGGTTTCGGGAGAAGCTGGAGCGAAATCATATTCAGGCGACGATTCGCAGGGAGCTTGGGAGGGACATCAGCGGCGCCTGCGGGCAGCTCAGACGCAGATATGCAGAAGAAAAGGCTGTGGAGTGAAATCCGCAGCCTTTTTGCTTTTTATGGAAGATTATTACAATGTGTATGAATACAGCTCTAAGCGTGTGCTTTAATACATAATGTCTGTGTCGAACAGTACCGTCTCAAGGTTTACGATGTCCTCTATATCCGGAAGATAGTTACCGTTCTGCGGATTGACAGAGAGGGTCGTAATCGCGGGCGCAGCGTATGTAACATTCTCAAGGCATACTCTCATACAGCTGCAAAGCGCGGCTAAGAGTTGTATCATCATCTCTTCCTCGCTCGGGATGGAATTATAATCTGAAAACCATGTTGTAGCCATATCGGTAACAATTGCCAGATACAGATTCATCGTGGGTTCAAAGATGATCATCTTTTCATAAACAACCGTTATCGTGTAGGTACCGTCAGCCTGCAGTTCACAGCCTGCCACGGCGTAGCGGGCACCACCCAGAATCTGAGTCATGAGAACCCGGAATTCATTCTCGAGTGCTTCGGGACATTCCATGCCGAGAAGTGATTCAAGATCCATGCTGAGAAGCTCGGAATCAAGAACCGCATTGTAAATCATAGCTGCTTCTTCCGCGGTGCCAAGACCTAATGCGACGAATGCCCGTGAATCGTTTCTGTAATAAACATCCAACAGGGCGCTCAAATACAGGTCATACGGTACCTGTGCCGTCTCGGATGCGCCTGACAGGGTTTGTCCGGAAGCCTCATAAACCTCCTGTGCAATACCGGTCTGATTGTTTCCGCATGCTATGGAGCTGCTTTCCGCAGCGCTGGCTATTGTCCCCATTGACAGCACGCTGACGGCCAGAACAGCGGCTGCACATCTCTTAAAAAAATTGATTTTCATTCAGAACCTCCTTGTAATGGTGTGAAAGTTTTTGACTGTTATCTTCTCTATTATAATATATCCGGAATTATTTGGAAACCATAAACTTGTATTTGACCTGTTCATTTTTGCCGCAATGCCGGTTTCTATTGAGATTTACGGTGTTAGTGTTGACTTTGTGTGCGTTTTTCGTTATAATTACCCTCAGTTGATATGTCAGCTTGACATGCGTATGCAGGTGTGCCTTGCATATGACACTACAATATAATGCGGAGAGTTATCGAAGTGGTCATAACGAGCTGCACTCGAAATGCAGTGGCCCTATTTTGGGCACGTGGGTTCGAATCCCATACTCTCCGCCAGAAATCCCGGCCTGTAAGCAGTTTTGCTGCTCGCAGGCTTTTTTGCGCATTTCCATGTTGCCCTTTTGCGTTTTGTATGCTAATATTGATAAGATGTGATAAGTGTTTTCGGAGACCGATGCACCAAAGAAACAGGAGGAGAACCAGTGAAGTTATTTTCGATAACGGACGTCGGAAAAAGACGGGAATTGAATGAAGACTATTTATATACTTCGGATAAGCCTGTTGGAAATCTGCCTAATCTTTTTATGGTTGCGGATGGCATGGGTGGACACAATGCGGGAGACTTCGCTTCCAAACATACTATCGAAAAGGTAGTGGAGGTCATCGAAGGACTCAAGGATGAGTACGACCCCGAGAACATTATGCAGAGAGCAATAGATGAAGCAAATTCATATATATATAAGCTGTCAAAGGGAGACGGAGCCCTCAAAGGAATGGGAACGACTCTTGTTGCTGCGACCTGCCAGGGAAACACGGTTATCGCGGCGAATGTGGGTGACAGCAGAATGTATGTTGTCAATGATTTTATTACGCAGATTACAACGGATCATTCCCTCGTTGAGGAAATGATCAATCTTGGCGGTATTGACAGAGAAACAGCCAGAACACATCCGGACAAAAATATTATTACACGTGCAGTTGGTGTGAAGGAGTATGTGATCGTGGACTTTTTTGAGGTTCACATTGGAGATAGAGAAAAGCTCTTACTCTGTACGGATGGACTTACCAATATGCTGAAGGATGAAGAAATACATCGGATTATCATAAACAGTGCAGATATCAGTGAGGCAGGGAGGAGACTGATAGCAGCCGCGAACGAAAAGGGCGGACGTGATAATATAGCAGTGGTTCTGGTGGAGCCGCATGGAGGTCAGAATGATTAAGTTAGGAATGGTAATAGGCGACCGCTATGAGATGCTGGAGAAAATCGGCACAGGCGGGATGTCTGATGTATATAAAGCAAAAGACCAGAAGCTCAATCGCTTCGTGGCAGTTAAGATATTAAAACAGGAATTTTCCGAAAACAGGAACTTTGTATCCAAGTTCAGAGTTGAGGCACAGGCGGCGGCGGGACTGATGCACCCCAACATCGTAAACGTTTATGATGTTGGTGAGGAGGATGCCATACATTACATAGTAATGGAGCTTGTGGAGGGTATTACACTTAAGAAATATATTGAAAAAAAGGTGCGGCTGTCCACTAAGGAGGCCATCAGTATCGCGATTCAGGTGGCAATGGGAATTGAGGCGGCGCACAATAACCATATTATCCATAGGGATATAAAGCCTCAGAATATTATTATTTCAAAAGAGGGAAAGGTAAAGGTAACGGATTTCGGCATCGCGAAAGCGGCTTCAAGCAACACTATTACTTCTAATGTAATGGGGTCTGTGCATTACACCTCACCGGAGCAGGCAAGGGGCGGTTTCTCAGACGAGAAAAGCGATATTTATTCCATGGGAATCACGCTGTTTGAGATGATTACAGGCAGGGTACCGTTTAACGGGGATACCACGGTATCGGTTGCCATTAAGCACATTCAGGATCCGATGCCTACACCGAGGGAATTTGTTCCCGAGATACCGGTGAGCGTTGAGAACATTATAATGAAGTGCACCCAGAAGAACCCGGACAGACGGTATCAGAATATGGGTGACATGATACGGGATTTGAAGCACTCCCTGATAAATCCGGATGACGCCATCGCACAGGTGGACACGGCTGACGAGGTGGGACAGACACAGGTGGTTGTGCCGGAGCAACAGACACCGCCAATGCCGGCGGTTTTGGAGACCGTATGGGAGGATAGGGTTCCGAGACGCGAGGCGTATGCGGAGGAGGAGGATTTGCAGGCAATTCCGAATCAGGTGAAGCCCGCGAAGCGGCGTACAGGGAACAATGCGGCATCAGAGGACTATTATGAGGATCCTTACGAGGAACCCTACACAGATACCTATAGAGAGGAGAAACGGCCGGCCAGAGGCGGCGCGAAATCCGCGGCGTCAGGGAACGGTAAGAAGAAAAATACCTCCAATGCAAAAAACACCGGCAAGAAGACGGCGAATAAAAAGACTGCAAACAGAAACAATTCCAAGAGAAACAGAGAATACGAATACTACGAGGATACCGGAGTCAATCGCCAGAATATCGGAAATCTGGACTATGAAGAGGAGCGCAGCTACTATGGTGATGAGTATGACTACAATCCCAAGGCAGAGGGGATAAGAACCGTATTTACCGTAATCGCGGCGGTTGTTATCGGCTGTATTCTGCTCTATTTTGTCGGTCAGGCGACAGGATTATTTGAACAGATCGATTCCTCGATAAACGGAGATACGAATACGGAAGAGGAAGTAAAGCGGGCGATTATGCCGGAATTTGCGGGAAAGGATGCCGGTGATGTACAACAGGCTCTGAATCAGGTAGGGCTCGGCTATAAGACGACGTATGTCGAGTCTACGGAGTATGAGAAAAATATTGTGATTTCGGCAGCACTTGAGGATGGAACGACAGTACTGGCAAAGGATAAAATTCTGATGAACACCACGATTGTGCTGACGGTGAGTGCAGGTGCGGATGGCATCAATGTGCCGTCAGTTGTCGGAATGTCGGAGGCAGAGGGAACGGCAACGCTTGTCGGAGAAGGCTTTACGGTCTATAAGCGGGAGGAATTTTCCGCGGAATACGCGAAGGGGCTTATTGTTTCGCAGTCTCCGGAAGGGGATTCGCTGGCGGCAATCGCATCACAAATTACGATTGTAATCAGCAAAGGAAGCGAAAACGTGGAGATTCCCATGCCGAGTGTTCTTGGGAATTCGCGGGATGCCGCAATCAGTGTTCTTGAGGCGGCAGGGCTTACGGTAGGTGAGATAGAGGAATCCTACAGTGCGGAATATCCGGCAGGGCAGATCTGTTATCAAAGCTATGAGGCCGGCGTTACCGTGAATCAGGATGCGGTTGTTGATTTGAAGATAAGTATCGGTGTTGAGACGGCGACCTATAATTGCAATTTGGCGATACAGGCGCCGGAGGATTATGTCGGCGGAAATGCGGAGGTGATTCTTTCAACTGCGGATGGGACGCAGCTTTGGTATTCGCAGACGGTAACTTCTTTTCCCGTAGCGATTAATCTGAGCGGATTTTCGAGCTCTACCGCATACGGCATCGTGACCATCACATATGTGAGGAATGTTCCGCAGCAGGTAACGGACGCGGACGGGAACGTAACAACGCAGATGGTTCAGGATGTTGCACAGAAGCAGGAAAACGTACAGTTTACAAAGAATTAGGAAAGAGCGGATGCATGGAAAGATTGTAAAGGGAATAGC
>CAMWYL010000241.1 GCA_947178465.1 uncultured Lachnospiraceae bacterium
ACGATAAACAGCACGCCCTTCCAATGGTAATCCACCTCCAAAAGCTGTGCCAGACACGCAAAGCCTCCGATACCCACTAAGCGGTCAAATATATGCAAGACATCATTCCTGCACAGCTTCCGCAGAACCGCAAGCGCACAAAGCCCAAGCGTCAGTGTAAAATATACATTCTGCCCCTGCGGATGCCAAATCGTACCGTAGACTGCCATATCAAAGGGGATTTCCGATAGCAGTGCAAATACAAAGCACCTCCCGATATACCGCCGGACATTGCGCGTATAGAAAAAGCCCTCCACCAACAGAAAGCAGTATATGGGAAACGCTATCCGTCCGATATACCGCTGCAGCCGATATATCTCATATACGCGCATATCAAGCTGCCAATATACCGCAATGGCAAAATGGTCTACCAGCATCGTTATTACCGCAATCCATTTCAGCACGGCGGCACTGATCCCGCGTGCACCTGTTTCCTTCATCGTCAATTCTAACGCTCCATTTCCCGAATAATATATGCCGTCGCAGTTTTCCATAACTTAACAAGCCACCGAAAGGCTGCGGCATAATGCGCCGCAGCCTTCCTGCAATACCGCCACAGCGGCGGAACCCTTCTCTCAGTTCTCCTTCTCGCTCTTTATCTTTGTCTTCAGAACATACCATAACGCACCGGCCAGACATACGGATGAATACGTACCGCAGACAATGCCGACCATCAGCGGCAGTGCAAACTCACGAATAGATGTAACACCCAGCACAAACAGTGCGGCTACCATCACGAAGGTTGTCAGCGATGTAAAAATACTCCTTGAAAGCGTCTGTGTAATACTCTTATTAACCAACTCATCCAGCGTTTCCTTCTTCAGCTTTGTGCTAAGGTTCTCTCTGATACGGTCAAAGATAACAATGGTCGCGTTGATGGAGTAACCGATAATTGTCAGCATACACGCAATGAAGGTGCTGCCCACGGAAACCCGTGCAATCGCATAGAATGCAAGTACCACCAGCACATCATGGATAAGCGCCGTTACGGAGCTGGCCGCAAAGCGTACATCCTTAAAGCGGAACCAGATATAAATCAGCATACATACCGCCGCAATCAGCACCGCGATAATCGCGTCGCTCTTCATCTCTGAGCTGATTGTGGAACTGATGGTCTCCGCCGTGATTAAATCCTTATTGACCTGAAAGTTTGTAACCAACGCCTCTTCCAATGCCTGCCGTTCCTCAACATTCAGTTCCCTTGTCTTAAAGATAACCTCATTGGAACCTGCAACCTTCTGTACCTGTACCGCTCCGTCACCCGTGATTTGGGAGAATACGGGAACCACCTGCGCATCAAGCTCCGCAAGCTCCATATCCTCATTAAAGGTAACATTCGTTGAAGTGCCGCCGACAAAGTCGAGACTGTAATTCAGTATTTTGCCCGTTGAAGCGCCGTTGACACCCATAAACACAAAGCCAAGCACGATCACCAGCACCGAGCCGGCAAAGAACAGCTTTCTTTTGCTTAAGAAATCCACCGTACGGACTTCCTTGGAAACGCCGTAGAATTTCGCGTCCTTAAATCCAATCGCAAAGAACGCCTTCAAAATCACCCTTGTAACCGCCAGCGCGGTAAACATGGACAGGACGATACCAAGCGCGAGCGTGTAAGCAAAGCCCTTCACCGTACCGGAACCCTTGAGTGCAAGCACCACCGCCGCAATTAACGTCGTAACATTTCCGTCAACGATTGCGGAGAGCGCCTTCTTAAAGCCTGTATCAATTGCGCTGCGCACCGTCTTTTCCGCGCCGATTTCCTCGCGGATACGCGCAAAGATAATCACGTTTGCATCGACCGCCATACCAATCGAAAGGATGATACCCGCAATTCCCGGGAGGGTCAGCGTAATCTCAAACATATTTAAACAAAGGACAATCAAAATCGTATAGATAACCAAGGCAAGCACTGACGCCACACCCGGCACACGGTATACCGCAATCATAAATACCGCAATGATAACCAAGCCGATTAATGCCGCCTTCAAGCTGGTATTGACAGCCTCCTGGCCAAGCTGCGCGCCCACCACGTTGGAACGAAGCTCCTCCAGCTCCAGCTTCAATCCGCCGATACGGATTTGGCTCGCAAGCCTGTCCGCCTCCTCAAAGCTCCGCTGTCCTGTGATCTGCGCTCTTCCGTCCGTCAAGGCCGCCTGCACGGTCGGAACACTGATAAAATCACCGTCATAATAGATACCAAGATGTTCACCGTTATAATAGGCTTTTGTCGTCGCCTCTGCAAACTTCTGCGCACCCTCGCTGTTAAAAACAAGGTCTACAACAAACTGGCTGTTACCAAAGGTATCGTTTGATGTACCGCCCTGCGCGGACTCCACGTCCGTACCCTCCAGCACAATGCTTCCGTCCGCCCTCAGCTCGTCAATCGACTTATTCAAAGAATAGCCTGTCTGTCCCGCGCCTGTATAGGAATAATTGAGATTTCCCTCGCTGTCCGTCTCTGCGATAAAATACAACGCACCCGGTCTTCCCAAATCCTCCAAAATCGCGTTGGCATCCGATACGCCGGGGATTTCGATATTGATTCGGTCATCACCCTCCTGATAAACCTGCGCCTCCGTGCTGTAGGTCTCCACACGCTTTTGCAGCTTGTAAATCGTATCACTCATATCCTCTTTGGACGGCTTTTCCTCGCCGACCACCTGATAAGTGATGCTCACACCGCCCGCAAGGTCAAGACCCTGCTTTATCTCCGAAGCGGCTCCCGCCTTCTCCGTACCGATACCGAAAACAATCGTATAGCCCAATCCGATTATTACGAGCAGCGTTATGACCAATGTCAAAATACTTTTACTCTTTTTCATAATTTACCTCCATGCCGCTTTGGCAATTCAAATCTTTACAGACCTTTGGAGCCTCTCAGTCTGCGTTTTCTGCCGCCTTTATCATAATCGCGCACTCTACGCGCTTACGCTGTAACTCACAGCCCAAATCATAGGCGTCGTGGATATTTCCGTGGAAATTGTAGGAATTGGCCGCACACCCGCCACTGCAATAAAATTTCGCAAAACAATTCTTACATTTCTCCTTGGAATACACATTGCAGGACTTAAACTCATCCCGTACAGCCGTATTGGTAATGCCCTCGTACACATTTCCCAAAAGGAACTCCTCCTGCCCTACGAACTGATGGCAGGGATAAAAATCTCCCCATGGCGTGACCGCCAGATACTCCGTACCCGAACCACAGCCGGATAACCGCTTGTACACACAGGGACCGCCCTCCAAATCTATCATAAAGTGGAAGAAATTAACTCCTCTTCCCTCCTTACGGCGCTTTATCAGCTCCACTGCGAGCTGATCATACTGCTCCAACAGTTCCGGAAGATCCTCCTCCGTAAGCGCATAGTCCGCATCCTTGGGCGCGACCACCGGCTCCACCGAAATCTGCCGGAAGCCCAAATCCGCCAGATGGCAGACGTCTGCCGCAAAATCCCTGTTATAATGGGTAAAGGTTCCCCTGACATAGTAGTTGGTCTGGTTCCTGCTCTCGGCAACCTTCTTGAACTTCGGAAGAATCAAATCATAGCTTCCCTGACCGCCCGCCATCGGCCGCATTTTGTCATGGACTTCTTTCCTGCCGTCAATGCTGAGCACCACGTTCGCCATTTCTTTATTGGCAAACTCCAAAACCTCGTCGTCCAACAGAACACCGTTTGTCGTCAGCGTAAAGCGGAATTTCTTATGATGCGGCTCCTCAAGACTTCTGCCGTAGGCTACCAAATCCTTCACCACCTGCCAATTCATCAGCGGTTCCCCGCCAAAGAAATCCACCTCAAGATTGACGCGGCTGCCGGAGTTCGCCACGAGAAAATCAAGCGCCTTTTTGCCTACCTCAAGGCTCATCAGCGCACGCCGCCCGTGATATTCCCCCTCCTCTGCAAAACAGTATCGGCATTTGAGATTGCAGTCATGCGCGATATGCAGGCAAAGCGCTTTCACGACCGGCTCGCGGTTCTGAAAAGCCTCAATGCTTTTCTCATAAATATCTTCCGTAAAGAGCATTCCGGCCTCACGAAGCTCACAAATCTCGTCCACAACCTCATCCAAACCATCCTCTGCGGAAGCATACTTCGCCAGCTTGGGATTTCCGCTCAAGGCTTCCTTCATACGCTCCTTATCCGCCTGCTCCAGCCGGCTCTCCACGATGCAGGCGATTGTATCATAGACCACATCGTCAACCACATGCACGGAACCGCTGTTTACATCAAGCACAATAGAGTAGCCGTTGTTTTTATACTGATGTATCAATTTGTCTCGTTCCTTCCTAATTGTATTATCCACACAAAAGATAAGCAGCGATTAATCGCTGCTTACTCAAGCTGCTTCCTCTAATTTTCCATCGCGAACGATTATTTTGTCGTCGGCTATTTTACCGTGACTATTTTGTCATGACTATTTTGTCATCGGCTACTTTGCCGCGACTATTTTGTCGTATTCTCGCAGCTCTGATTTCCTACGGTGCAGGATGTCTTGCACGCTGACTGGCAGGATGTCTGACATTCTCCACATCCACCCTTCTTTACAGACTCTTTATAATCTCTGGTCGTCAATGTCTTGATGTGCTTCATACCAAATTCCTCCTCTATTTATACTTTTTGTAGTATAGCACAATATTTCGGACACGAAAAGCCCTTTTTTATAAAAATTCAATTTACCGGTCGTATGGGAGGCAGCTGATAATGGTTTTCAACCCATGCCTTTCTCTCAGCCCGCGATATTTGGGCCACAGGCATCTTTCTCCAACAAATGCTGATATGTCATATCCATGCAAAAGGCGCCTAACGGAGCAGTAATTATGATTGACAATACGGCTACCGACAACACAATATTTCCGCAAGGCAGACCTAAAGATAATGGAACGGAACCAATGGCGGCCTGAACCGTAGCCTTTGGCAGATAAGCAATGACGCAGAATATTTTTTCTTTTAAGTTGAGTTTTGTACCGATCAAACACAAGTAAACGCCAACAGAGCGGAATACAAGCGCAATAATAATCAAAAAAACAGCACCGAGTCCGGCTTCCAAAGTATAACGAATATCAACCGCAGCCCCCACAAGCACAAACAAAATAACCTCAGCGGCAATCCACAGCTTGCCAAATTTTTCAGAAAGCCGGGATGAAACAGAGGGAATGCTTTTTAGCTGCAGCATACAAGCCATGCTCATAACAGCAAGAAGTCCGGACACAGCGATCCTGTTTTTCAGCCATTCTTCCAAAGCGAGCAGCAAAAAGGCGGTTCCCAAGAC
>CAMWYL010000242.1 GCA_947178465.1 uncultured Lachnospiraceae bacterium
GTTTAAAACCGTTTTCAATATTTTCTTATTCTTGTTGTTTTTCATTGCGCACCTCCCTGTGCCACGGCCTGCGGCTTCTTGTCGGGAAATTGAGAGTAATAGATTTCCTGATAAACCTCGTTGTGTGCCAGCAGCTCGTCATGCGTACCGATGCCCGCCATTTGTCCATCGTCCATTACTACTATTTTATCGGCATATTGGATGGAAGATGCACGTTGCGAAACAATTATTACCGTCATATCGCTTCGCATCCCCTTAATCGCCTGCCGCAGCTTTGCGTCCGTGGCAAAATCCAGCGCTGATGCGCTATCATCTAAAATAAGGATTTCCGGGTTTCGGACGATGGCACGCGCAATCGTCAAACGCTGCCGCTGTCCGCCGGACAGGTTCTTTCCGCCCTGTGTCACCTTAAAGTCCATTCCGCCCTCCTTGGTATCCACAAATTCCTTCGCCTGTGAAATCTGCAGCGCAGTTTCCAGTTCCCCGGTATCGGCATTTTCGTTGCCCCACAAAAGATTTTCACGGATGGTTCCCTGAAAGAGAACCGCCTTCTGCGGGACAATGCCGATTTGCCCGCGCAGGGAAGCAATATCATATTCCTTTATATTACGCCCGTTTATCCGCACGGTTCCTTTTGTCGCCTCATAAAAACGCGGTATCAGATTTACCACGGAGGTCTTTCCTGAACCGGTACCGCCGATAATCCCGACAGTCTCACCCTTTTTCACCGTAAAATCAATATCGGTAAGGGATTCGTCGCCGCCCCCGCTGTAGGTGAGGCATACATGGTCAAATGCAATCGCCTCGTCTTTGGGATTGTTATCAAAGGCTGTCACTGTGCCGTTTTCCATGCCTGACCGGATATCAAATACATGCTCTATGCGGTTTGCACATGCAATCGCTTTGGTAAGCTGAATAATCAGGTTTGCGAGCTTGACAAGCTCCACCAGAATCTGTGACATATAGTTTACAAGTGCGACCACCGCGCCCTGTGTAATGACACCGGCGTCAACGCGCACTGCTCCGGTGTAAAGCAGCACGACGAGTGCGCCATTTATAATAATATAGGTGACAGGATTCATCGCCGCAGAGATTTTTCCGACAAAGACCTGTACCTCCAAAAGTCGTTCGTTTTCCTGTGTAAAGTTCTCGATTTCCGATTCCTCGTTGCAGAATGCGCGGATAACGCGCGCCCCCGCCAGATTTTCACGGGTCCTCCCGAGAATTTTGTCGAGCGCTGCTTGTACCTTTTTATAGAGTGGCATGCTGACGATCATGATGCCGAACACGACCACCGCGAGCAGCGGAATGGTCACGACGAATATCAGCGCCGCCTTCACATCCACGGTAAACGCCATTATCATCGCGCCAAATACGATAAACGGCGATCGCAGTAACAGGCGCAGGGTCAGATTCACGCCGTTCTGCACCTGATTGATGTCGCTTGTCATGCGCGTGATGAGCGTGCTGGTTCCTATCGTATCCAGCTCCGTATAGGACAAGCCCTGAATATGCGAAAAAAGCGCGTTCCTCAGCTTGGTCGCAAATCCTACTGCCGCCTTTGCGCTGAAATACTGTGCGGTTACGGCGCTGATCAGTCCGACAACTGCCAGAACCAACAATATTACACCCATTTTTATAATATATGGCCGATTCCCGCTTGAAATACCATTATCAATCATAGATGCCATTACAAGCGGCACCATCAACTCAAAAGAAGCCTCCAACATCTTAAAAAGAGGTGCAAGAATACTTTCCTTTTTATATCCCTTCATATATTTGAGCAAGCTTTTCATGGAAATCCCTCTCTTTTATGTTATACTCTGATTATAGGAACCGGAAAAAGCATTTGTCGTTTCCTATAGTTCCCAATTTTTTCAAATAACATCATACCACAAACCTTTAAGGAGAACAACCTATGAACCTCGATTTCAAATCCAATCAATCGACAAGATATTTACAGGTGTATGATTATTATAAAGACCTGATTGTGACGGGAAGGCTGCCCGAAAATACCAAGATGCCTTCCATCCGCAGATGCGCACAGCAGCTCAGTTTAAGCCGCACTACCATTGAAACCGCTTACCTGTGCCTTGCGGCGGACGGCTATATCATTTCACGCCCGCAAAGCGGGTATTATGTCACAGGGCGACACTTGAAAAATACCGCTCTCCCCCACGGGGAACGGAAGGCCGAGGTGCATGAAATCATATACAATTTTACCTCCAACAACGTGGACGCTGACAGCTTTGACTTTAATCTTTGGCGGAGATATATCAAGAGTACGCTGCGCCATGACAAGCGGATGCTGACTTACGGGGAGCCTCAGGGCGAATACGAGCTTCGAGAAACCATCTGCAATTACGTGATCAACAAGCGCAATGCGGTCTGCCGTCCCGAAAATATCGTTATCGGCGCAGGCTCGCAGGCGTTGATGAATATTCTCTGCCCGCTCATTCGGGAGCAGCACAGCGTATACTTTCAGGATACGCACTTCGCGCAGGGTATGGTGATTTTTGAAGACTATGGATTTACGGTGGAAGCGCAACGTGAAAACGCGCGGATTCTGTATATGACACCATCGCACATGACGCCGCCCGGGGAGGTTATGAGTGTTGAGAAACGGCTGGATTTGCTGAAGGAATGCGCGGTGCATGACTGCCTTATTATAGAAGATGATTATGATAACGAATTTCGGTATTTTAACAAGCCGATTCCCTGTTTGCAGGGACTTGCGGGCGGCGAAAATGTGGTATATTTAAGCACTTTTTCCAAGCTGCTTCTGCCCTCCATCCGCCTGAGCTTTATGATTTTGCCGGATTCCCTGCTGCCACTGTACGAAGAGAAAAAAGCACTTTACAACCAGACAGCCTCCAAATCGGAGCAGTTGGCTCTATGTCAGTTTCTGCGCGACGGCCATCTTGACAGCCAGATACGGAAATTAAAGCGTCTCTATGCCAACAAGGCAAAGAGCCTGACCGCGCTGTTGGAGCAGGCCTTCGGGGAGCGGGCGGTTGTCTCCATGGGAGAATCCGTGTTCCTCGTGCATCTGAAGGTCAAAGCCCGTCTGAGCGGAACCGCGCTGTTGGAGCAGGCACGCAGGCATGGGCTTAAGTTTTTTGTATCGGAAGGAAGGCATGGGCTGTCGAAGGCCGCTGAAAGCCCTGAGCATACGGTCCATATCACACTCTCCTGCTGTGAGGTTCCAGTGGAGGAGTTTCCGGAGGCGGTACGGAGGCTGAAGGAGGTTGTAGAGGAGGGGTAGGAGGCTCTTATCCGTCTCAATGCTTCCCCTTTTACCAGGTTCCATCATCCTTTGCTCTTGTATCTATCCACCATTTAACAATGTAGCCGGTTCCATCCGCATCCCACACAATCAGGAACTTCGCCCTCCCCACGCCATGCACAATACCTCCTTCGCCGTAGAGGTACTCGGATACTTCAATTGCGTTCTTCTCTATATGAATTTCTGTAAGAGTGTTTTTCATTTGCATCTTCCATTTTAAGATGCTTTTCGGAGTATATTATCCACAGCATTACCACTGTAATCCGCGCTCGTCCAGGCACTCAAAACCGATTCCGTCCCCGTCAATGGTAATCTCAATCCGGTCATTGCCATATTCTGCCGCAATCGCACGAAGACGCATTACCACATCGCCCTCGGTCATGGCAAGCAGCTCGTTGATATCCGTCTCCTCCCAAAACGCGCGCACCGCATGAATCATGCCGCCGATACAGTCATCCCGCTCCCCTACCGTCACTGTTTCCTTATCCGTAATGTGGTAGGAAAACCGATAGTATAAATCACACCATGCAGGACTTCTGCGCACATCTGTTATCAGCTTTTCCGGAAGCTGCTCTGCATAGGAAGGGTCCGCCTCAGGTCTTCCGGTATAATTGCTTTGTACGTATTTTGCGTTCTCTTCTCCCGACAATTCCACTGTCAGCTCTACAAAGATGCGTTCCGATTCGCTCAGGGATATCTGACGGGTATGTGTTCCCGTATCCGCCCCGATTCGCTCTATTGCCTCGTAATTCTCATTGCACCACTCCAAAAATGTCCTGTTAAAATCAGCTACGGACAGTTCCCGATAATCCGCCGTTTTCAAGGAAAGAAGACTGCGGTAATCGTCCTCCGTTCCATAGGAAGCTCCCCGTCTTTCCTCTGTTTCGTTCAGGCTTGCGGCACTCGCGCTGTTTGCTGTGCGTATGGACATCCACTCCTGCTCTTCCTCCACTGTCGCCTCCCGCAATCCGGTCAAATGCCCCGCATCATCATAAACTGCATACAGCTCAACAGCATCCTCCCCATATGTGCCGATTCCGGAATGCTCCGTTATCCATATCCCTGCGCGTTCGTCACAAATTCCCCGCACCTCTTTTCCCTGATAATAAATCTTATAATCATCGGATACCTTATCATAGCAGTAGGTTACGCCAAACGGGAGGTATGGCGCGAGCATTTTCGCCCACTGCGCTTCCCGTTCCGCAAGAGCCTGTTCCTGCAGCGCCTTCTCTTCCTCTGCCCATTCTTCCTCCAATTTCTCCGGCGAATCCGACTGCGACAGATACTCCGGCGCACGGAAGGAATACTCCGCGGAAAGATACAAATCCTCCCTTCCAAGCTGCTCCGTAAGGCGTTTTATTTCCGCACGGACAGCCTCCTCCATTGCCGCCTCGTCCGGCAGCGCACTGAATACAGCTCCTTTTAAGAACGCCTCCACACCCTTCGCAAAACCGATACGTGCCTCATTATAAGCACGGACGGTAAGGGTATCCTCATCCATGATAACCATGGTCAGCACAAATTCCAGCAGTGCGTTATCCGCGTTCGGGGAATCGCCCGATACCACAGAGCCATTGAAATCCCGCACCCGCCACTTCTCCGCGGTAAGCGGCTCGAACGTGTAGAACAGGTATGCGGCGAGTTCGTTTGATTCGCGTAATTCATAAAATTTCTCGTCTTCTTCAAGGCGGTCCAACAGCGCGCGGTATTCCTCCGTATCTGTCAGTGTCCACATCTTTTCCTGATATTCGGCAACAGTCATATTCTCATAACCGTCAGGCTGTAATGCTAGCAGCTTCTCAAGCTCCTCCTCCGAAAATTCCGTTTCCGTTGTCACGGCAGGCGGATTTTCCTTTCCCATGGCGGAGGTCGCAAACGCAACCGTCACACCTGTAATAAGAACACCTGCCACGGCGATTGCTCCCGGTGATGTCTTTTTTATCTTCATAATTGCCTTAATCCTTTCCTCAATTGCCGTTCTGCTGAAGCTGTTGCAAAGGGGTATCA
>CAMWYL010000243.1 GCA_947178465.1 uncultured Lachnospiraceae bacterium
TTCCATCCGTTTTTAGTGGTCAGCATCAAAGAACTTGTGTTATCGTGCCACTCTCCCGCAAACAACGATGATAAAGCAATTGCAATAAATAACGCCATTACCGTTCCCATATCCGAAACAATGCTGCCCAAAAGTACCGACCAGCCCTGCGCCCAATCATACCGCAGGGGTTCATTTACCCTCTCATTCATATTCAGTATATATTCTCTCTCTTTACCTGTCTGATTATTGATTTCCAAAAACGCTTCAATGGCCTGCTGCCTTCTTTCATACAGACCGGTCAGGCTTTCCGGATCAACGTAGTCAATCATTAGTCCATAGTTTGCGTTATCTTGCAGTTCCGGCCATAAAGTTCCAATCCAGGAATTGATAATATGGTAGTCCGTTTTTTGTGCATCCTCACCCATGCCGGCAGCCTGCATTCTCTGGTAATCCCGCACCAATTGCTGCAAGGTTTCATCCGTCAGATCTCCCTGAAAAGAAAGTGTATATTCCTGACTGCCCTTTATGACGGAGTAACCGTCGAAATGATTTCCAAAAGCGGTTGTATATCCGTTCAGACTTCCAAAGCTAAACCACTGAAAGGAAAGGATACTCCCGAATATGACTATATAAGTAAAACACAAAAGGACACTGATCTTAACACTGATTTTTCGCCATAATTTCTTATGTTCCAACCAAAATAATTCCATCTTATAACTATGCTCCTTCTTCTGCTCCAAAGTAATATAAGTAAAGATCCTCCAACGTAGCTTCACATGAAACAGCCTGCTCTGCCGGTTTTGTAGCGGATATCACACGCAGTACAACCTGTTCTCCCTCATGCCGAAAATTTGCCACGGTTGTCTTTGCCTCCCACTTTCGGGCTTCTTCTTTCGGTACGGAGAGTTCCCAAACCTTTCCCTCTGCCTTCCGCACTAACTGCGGCACTGTTCCCTGCAGGATAAACTTCCCGTCCTTCATCAGCAAAACTTCATCTGCAATCGCCTCTATATCAGATACAATGTGTGTCGATAGAATCACTATCTTGTCCCCCGCGTAATCTGCCAGTAAGTTGCGCAGACGCACTCTTTCCTTTGGGTCCAGTCCTGCTGTCGGTTCATCCAGAATCAGAACCTTCGGATTGTTTAGCAATGCCTGTGCAATCCCCACTCTCTGTTTCATTCCGCCTGAGAACGTTTTTACCTTTTTAGAGGCCACATGGCTCAAGTCCACAATATCTAACAATTCTTTGGTGCGCTTTTTTGCAATATTTCCCGGTATTCCTTTGAGTGCCGCTACATACATCAAAAACTCTGTCGCAGTATAATTGGGATAATAACCGAAATTCTGTGGCAGATAGCCTAAGATATCCCTATAATCCGCCCCCATAACCGTTACTTCTTTTCCATCAAAACGTACCTCCCCGGAAGTCGATTCCAAAATGGCACACAGCATACGCATCAGTGTGGTTTTGCCTGCGCCATTTGCACCTAACAGCCCATACACGCCGGGTTTTAGCTCCGCACTCACACAATCTACCACTATCTTACTTCCATAATGTTTTGTCAAACGGTCAACCAACAATTCCATACATTTTTCCTTCCTTCCTCATTTTTAAAATAAAATGAATTTCGTTTATGAAAAATATCGTAAACAGTAAAAATGCAGTAATCCATATGCCTGTTGCCGATGCTTCATACAGCCATGGCATCATTCCTGCGGTTCCACTCCAAAAAATACAGGAACCAAGTATTGCGATTCCACATATTTGCATATTATCTCTTTTTCGCAATCGAATAAGATACAGCATAGCAACCAGACATGCCAGGTATGGAACCAGACAATATAAAATCATTTGTCCTATTTCTTTGCAGGAATTCCGCAAAGAAACCTCTATACATAAAAGTATTGTTATGGATACCAGATTTGCAGCCCCTGCCAAAATCAGCTTGGCAAGCATGATTTGAGCCCCGGAAGTCCTTGTTGCTGCTTCAATTTCACTCATTCCGTAATACTGAACTTTAAAAACAGCCGGCATAAGCGCCAGTACAAAGAGTGGCATAAAAATCGGTATGCTCTTTGGAGCGCCTGCCATGGTATATATAACGAAGCATACAAAAAGTAACGTAACCGCCTGTAACATCAATATGGGAATTCCTTCAAAGCGGAATATATTTGACAGATATCCCCAAAAACGCAGCCGGGTTTCCTCTCTTAGCGCATTCTGCTCCCGCATAGTCTGAATACATGCCTGAATGGTTTCCTCCAATCGGTCAGAAGCCGCCTCCTGACACAGCGACTGTTGCAAATACTTCTTCAATTCCCTATCGCTCATTTTTCTGCTCCTTTCTCATAATTTTCAAAGCATTCCTGACTCTGCTCTGTGCTGTCCGCATATTGCATCCCATTACTTTTGCAATCTCCCAAAACTCAAGCTGCTCCCCAAACCGTAAAATGACCGCTTCTCTTTGTTCCTGCGATAAGGCATTCAGGAGATAATTTATTTCTGATTTATCCTCTATCCGGCGCATCTCATCGCATTCATATCGGATTTGTTCTTCATTTTCCAATGGATAAGCTTTTATTTTCCTGCTTTCATCAATACACAAATGATTTGCGATTGTATACAAATATGCCTTAAATTTCCTTTTCCCTTTATATTCCGGCAAATTCCGAAACAGTTTCAGGAAGGTTTCCTGCGTCAAATCTTCTGCTTTCTCCAAATTGAAGCAATGGCTTTTACAATAGCGCAGGATAGCTGTATAATAGCGGGTTATCAATTCCTCAGCCGCCTTTTCATCACCGAGCCTTATCTGTTCTATTAAAGCATCATCGGAATGTTCTTCTTCCATGGAATGTTCTTGCTCCATATTCACACGCTAACCTCCATAATTCCGCTCTGCGGAATCTCAAATCCATGCGGAGAATGCCTGTTTTTAAGGCGAATTTATTCGCCATGCATTCTCCTGTGTGAGACTTAGTACTTCTTTACGAAGCAGCCTCTGCTACGAGTGATTAGAAGTACTTCTCACACTAACTCCCCTCCTTGAACTATCCGTATATATAATAACGAATCCTTTCCCCCAAATGATTAAAACTCCATTAAAATTTTTTAATAAAACCCTGTATCAAATTGCCTGAGAACGGAAAAGGACTGCCAAAGCAGCCCTTTTTCCCGTATTATCATTTATTCATTTTTTATCAATCTACTCATACACGATTTAGCGAAACCCTATACTTTTCGGGTTCATTGCAACCTTCACTATTGTTTAACGGCTTTACTGTAAATCAATTTCATATATACAAGACTTTCCATCTCTTATAATGGAACGGATTACTTTTGTATGTACTTCTTTGCCAACTACTTTTGAAAACATTTTTCGGGCAAATTGTTCTGAGCAATTACATAAAGATTTGGGAATATCATTGCCTGTTTGTTTTAAAGCATTCACAACCGGACAAACACAAAAATCCTTATTTTCATCAATAATAATCTTCTTACCATCTTCTGAAAAATTAATTGTCCATCCCCAATTCTCTTGCAGAAAACTGACAAAACCATATAAATCTCCTACATAATTCTCTATTATACTATCCATATCGTTTTTATCATAATGGTATTTCGCGCAATAAGTAAATACCTCTTTACCCGTTTTTCCTTCATCAATTGCCTTAAGCAGATTATTTTGCCACGCTAAACTAAACTCCAAATCCGACTCCATAAATAATACCTCCGTTTTTGACTGTTATTCATAAGTTTATCTCATAACTTCTGCAGCTTTCGATTTGTTGAATTATTTAACATCTTGTTTTTGAATCAAATATCAAACCTGTCAACCGGCAGTTGCACTTGGTAAAATGGATACAAGATAATCCAGAACCGCTGAAATTGTTTTTTCGGAAAGTTCCGTTGTTAATGTTTCCGATATCTCCGGCTGATATCTTTGAAAATAGTAATAATCTCCATAAGAGTAATCTTCATACTCTCCCTTATAAACCCGGATTTCCGAATAAGAAGTATCCACATCCGAAACGGGTGAATAATTCAATATCATAATAATGTCCGCAACGCCATCTTCATCATAATCGACAAATGTAATCGCTTCTATCTCATTGAATACATCTGTTTCCCTGATATTACCCGTATATACTCCATAAAGCCGCGTAAGCTCCCACCCGTCTTTTATAATGGAAAAAGAAACGTCTGCCAGCGGTATTTCTTCCGTATTCGGTTTATAAGAAGCAACAATCACATCCCCTATTGGACTTAAACTGACCTGAAAACTCCTGTCCTCAATCAGCCCTTCTTCCATCATCAGTCGATTTGCTTTGAATTGATATGTTTCCCCGGACTTTTCCAAAATCAGTTCATACCGCATATCATGATACCCATCTTCGTAACCATAATTTTCAGGGGCAACATGCAGCACAAACAGCTTTTCATCAGACGTATACCCTTCCTCACAGTTAAAAATACTATAATTGGTATCCCCATGCTGCGCATAATAAGCATCATACTCCGGTAAGTAGATCCATCCTAACGGGGCATTCATCTGCTCATAAGATAAACCGGTCTTTTCCAACAGAAAATCATTGAGCTGTGTCGTAGTTATTTTATTAAAATCCGTATAAAGCTCACTTTCTCCTATCTCTTTCAGATAAGCCTGTTCCTCTTCTTCCGTAATCTCGTCTTGATTCTCTCCCAGACCATTATAGAATATTTCATTCAAATTCGCATCCGCAGGCGTATCATATACAGACAGTAAAAAGCCATAATTACCGCTTTTCTGCACAAATTCATCAAATACCTGCAATTCCTCAGCAGTGAGCGCTCTTCCGCTTTCATATGCCGTTTTCGGAATGGCCGCCTTTTCAGCAGGAATTATTTCTATGCTCTTTCCGGATGTGAAATCGTTCTCTATGCTTTCCGTTTGTTCGTCGGCATTCGCTTCATCAACCTTTTCCTGCCCTTCATCATCTTCTTTCCGGTTGTCTGAGAGAACTTTTCCGCCTACAGCATAATCCGTTTCCTCTGCATCAGGTGTCATCTTTTCCTGTCCACACGCGCTCAAAAGCATACATACTAAAATCAAAAACGGCAGTTTCATTATTTTCTTATTTTTCATAACGCACCTCTGACATTTCTGTTTTTCTGTATTTTATCATAGTCCCCTATATTTCACTATATGAAAAACACACACAAACAAGAGAAAATCGCACCTGCCAACCAGCCTCTTTCCTACTCTTTTTCATTTCGACGAAAATCAAAAAGGTCTGCCGGCTCTTTATTA
>CAMWYL010000244.1 GCA_947178465.1 uncultured Lachnospiraceae bacterium
GTGATGGAGCCGCTGGCGCTGGTGAAGAAATATGGTGTCAATTCCGTAAGGCTCAGGCTGTGGAACCGGCCGGAAAATGTTTCCGAGGCAAAGGGGTATTGTAATCTTGCGCATACAATCCGGATGGCAAAGGAAATTAAGAAGTACGGAATGCGCTTTATGCTGGATTATCATTATTCGGATTTTTGGGCGGACCCGGGCAACCAGACAAAGCCGTTGGCATGGAAGGAGCTTCACGGGGAGGCGCTCGAGGAAGCGGTTTATGCGTTTACGAGAGAGACCCTGCTTGCACTGGAGCGGGAGGGCGCGCTTCCGGACATCGTGCAGATTGGAAACGAGATTCGGAGCGGGCTGCTGTTCCCGGACGGGGCGGTTCCCGATTATAAGGGAATGACGGCGCTTATCAATGCGGGAATCCGTGGGGCGAGGTCTGTCGCGGACGGCAGCCGTCTTCAGGTTATGATACATCTTGACCAGGGCGGTCGATACAGATTCTTGAAGGATTGGTTCGATCGGGCCTTTGCGGAGGGGCTGATGGAGTTTGACCTGATTGGTCTGTCGTATTATCCCTTCTGGCATGGTACCTTTATGGATTTAAAGGACACCACTGAGCAGTTGATACGGGATTTCGGCAAGCCGATTATGGTTGTGGAGACGGCGCATGCGTGGAGAAAGAGCGATAAGGGCTTTATTGATGAGGAGCAGGAGCGGATAGCCGGTATTCCTGCCACGCCGGAGGGACAGAAGCAGGTTGTGGATATGGTTATGAATATTGTCGCATCTCTTCCTGACGGGATGGGACAGGGCGTTTATTATTGGGAGCCGTTATGTGTTCCGGATGGGCACGGCGGCTGGAGCGAGAGTATGGGCATATTGGCGGAGGACGGCACGGTCTTGGAAGCGGTAAAAGCCTTTGCATTTACACGGGAGCAGGCGTGCCCGAAGAAGGTAGCCAAGGTATATCAGCCGAAGGATATCACCTGTGTGTATGCCGAGCGGCAGGAGCTTTCCGCGATGCTTCCGCGGCAGGTACAGGTACTGTACTATGACGGGACAGCGCGGATGATGGATGTGCAGTGGGACGCGCTGCCGGAGGATATGGGAATAGGAGAGAGAACGCTTACGGGACATTTTGCCGATTCACAGCTTGCGGACGCATACCGGACTGCCGTGCGGATAATATTGGTAGAGCATATGGAGGAAAGACCCAATCTGGTACATAACCCGCAGTGGGATGACGGGTATTCCGGCTGGGAGCTGTCAAAGAGCAGCGATGAGGTGGAAGTAAGCTGTTCCGCGGAGGGGCTGACGGTTACATCGCCGATGAATTTCCGCTTTACACTCTCACAGACGATCCGGTTGAATACGGAGGGGGTATACCGGCTGCGCCTCTCTTACCGCGGTGTGGATACGACGGGCGTGGATGTGCGGATGTTTATGGAGACGGCCAAGCAGTATCAGGACATGGTGATTCATCCGACAGACGAGGCGTGGACGGTTTATGAGTCGGACGATATCAGATGTGATGCAGATGAATTGACCTTTGGAGTCAAGATTGTGGCACCGCCGATTTTTGCCAGAATAGGTGAATTTCATCTGGAGCGGGTGCGGTAAGCAGGGAAATACTTTGGAGCAGGAAGGAAGCCGGAAAGGGCAGGGAGGTAAGCATGAAAAAAGCAGGGATAAAAGAAATCGCGCATGTGCTTGAGGTATCTCCGACTACGGTATCAAGGGCGCTTTCGGGAAACGGGCGTGTGTCGGCAGACACAAAGCGGCGTGTGCTGGAATATATTGCGAACAATGATGTGGAGCCGAATATACGGCAACGGAGGGGTCCGGAACGGAAGCCCGGAAATATTGTAGTGACGGTGCCGCAGGAGGACGATTATGCCCTGCTCCCCTTCTTTAGTGAAACGCTTTCCAGCGTGTATGATTATTTCTCGGTATATGATTACCGGATTATCTACGCGAAAACGAAGGAGGATGATATCAGTGCGCTGGAAAAGATTGTAGGGCAGCATAAGGCGGATGGTGTTATTCTCACAAGGATATTCTCCAACGCACAGGATATCAAATACTTACAGGAAAAGAAGGTTCCCTTTGTGGCAATCGGCAGCTATGATGACAAGAGCGTGTACCAGGTGGACGTGGATCAGCAGGCGGGATGCAGAGACCTGACCTCCGTGCTTCTGCGCATGGGCATTCGGGATATTGCCTTATTCTGCGCGGATATGACGCATATGGTTACAAAGGGCAGAATGAAGGGCTTTTTGCAGGCATATGAAGACAACGGACTTGATTTTAATCCGGCGATGGTCTTTGACAATGTGGAGAATCCCTTTGTGGTGGAGCGGATTACGGAGGACATGCTCAAGCAGGGTGTGGAGTGCATTCTGTGCATGGATGACAATATCTGTATCAGCGTGCTCAATATCCTGCGTAGAAACGAGGTGCGTGTCCCGCAGGATATAAAGGTTGCTTCCTTCTATAACAGTCAGGTTCTGAATGAATACTATCCGCCGATCAGTTGTGTGGATTTTAATATAAAGGAGCTTGGCGCGATGGCGTCCAAAACGTTATTGGATATGCTTCAGGGGAAGGAGACTGCCCGAAAACTGACACTCGGATATAATGTGATACTAAAGGAATCGACGAAACAGATAAATGGAGGGTAAGAATGAAGGAAAGACAATTCAGGGCATCGCAGCTGATACATGGTGCGGATTATAATCCGGATCAGTGGCTTGATATGCCCGAAATTATAGATGAGGACTTCCGGCTGTTCCCCGCTGCGGGGATGAACAGCGCGACAATCGGCATTTTCTCGTGGAACAGGCTGGAGCCGCAGGAGGGCGTATATTGCTTTGAATGGCTGGACGATATTATGGACCGGATGGCAGACGCGGGGATGAAAGTCATCCTTGCCACGCCCTCGGGTTCAAGGCCGGTATGGATGGACAGGAAATATCCGGAAATCCTTCGGGTGTCATCGGAGCGCATGCGCAATCTTCATGGGATACGTCATAACCACTGTAAGCAGTCGCCCTATTACAGGAAGAAGGTACGGGAAATGAACCGGCTTCTGGCGGAGCGTTATGAGAAGCATCCTGCGCTGTATATGTGGCATGTAAGCAATGAATATCAGGGAGAGTGCCACTGCGAGCTTTGTCAGAATGCCTTTCGGGATTGGTTGCGCAGGAAATACCATAACGATATTCATGCGCTGAACCATGAGTGGTGTACGGATGTGTGGAGCCACGGCTTTAGCAGCTTTGATGAAATCGAATCGCCGTCCGAAAGGGGCGAGCGGCTGATTCATGGAATGAATTTGGATTGGCGTCGCTTTGTGACCGACCAGACCTTAGAATTTTTCCTAATCGAATGTGAGCCCTTGCGGGAGCTTACGCCGGATATTCCGGTCACGACAAACCTTATGGGGCAGAATATGGATTTTAACCAATGGAAGCTTGCGCCGCATATGGATATGATGTCGTGGGATTCTTATCCGGAGTGGAGCATGGGCAGGCAGCAGGATATGGATGCCGCGATTGAAGCAGCCTTCTGTCATGACCGGTTTCGTTCGATGAAGATGCAGCCGTTTCTCGTGATGGAAAGCACGCCAAGCCTGATTAACTGGCGGCCTATTAATAAGCTTAAAAAGCCCGGGATGCACGAGCTGTCGGCGGTACAGGCCATTGCGCACGGCGCGGATAGTGTGCAGTATTTTCAGTGGAGGAAATGCCGCGGCGAGGCGGAAAAGTTCCATGGTGCCGTAATCGACCATTACGGAAAAGCGGATACAAGAGTATTTGCGGACGTGAGCAGGGTAGGTGCGCTTCTTGGGAAGCTGGGCGCGGTTGCGGGGAGCGATACCGTATCGCAGGCGGCGGTTCTTTATGATTGGGAGAACAGCTGGGCGATAGAAGATTTACAGGGCTGGCGGAGTCCGCGGCTCTATGAAGATACGGTATACCAACACTATAGGGCATTGCGGAGGCTGGGAATCAATGTGGATGTGATTGATGAGGAGACGTCTCTTGATAAGTACCGCATTGTGGCAGCGCCGATGCTCTATATGCTCCGAAACGGTATTGCCGAGCGGTTGAAACGCTTTGCGGCGGCAGGCGGAAGCCTGATTCTTACCTATGGGACGGGCGAGGTCAACGAAAACGACCTGTGTTATCTGGGCGGCTTCCCCGGAGAAGGACTGATGGAGCTTGCAGGACTGCGGGCGGAGGAGATGGATGTGCTGTGCGACGAGGAGAAGAACCATATCAGGCTGACGCAGGTTGGGAAGGAATATGACGCGGACAGCTATTGCGAGCTGATTTACCCGAGAGACGGCTGTGAGGTGCTTGCGGTTTATACGAAGGATTTTTATGCAGGGAATGCTGCAGTAACGCGCAACCGATATAAGGAAGGCGAGTGCTTTTATATTGCCACAAGACCGGAGCAGGTATTTTTGGATGCGCTGTATGAGCAGATAGCGCAGAAGCAGGGCATGGATATGCCGTGGGGCAGGCTGCCGGAGGGGATTGACATTGCGGTGCGTGAGAAAGCGGGTGTGAAGTATTATTTTATTATGAACTTCTCGGGAGAGGAGGTTCGGCTTGCGATTCCGGAAGAGCTGAAGAGCAGCAGAGTGTTCCCGGACGGCGGGTGCGTAGAGGAGATTCGGCTTGGGAAGAGCGGGTATGTGATACTGCGGTTGTAATATGATGTGCTGCGGTTGTTTCGGCTTCCAAATCTGCCTCATAAAGCCATGGATTATATTTTAATACATCCGGACCGGAGAAAAATTGAAAATATAGTTGACATATCAAGATTAATTGCATACAATTTAAATTAGATTTTGCATTGCGCGAAAATATAGGAGGCCTCGTTATGGAAGAAAATTTTGATATCCAGAAATATATGACACAGGGTGTGGAAAGAATCGTTGCAGATTCTCTTAGAGCAACATTAAAAGACCCCCGTGAAAGCGCATTCATGGTCAAATTTGCCGCATCAAGCAGAAAAGCGTCAAAAATCAGGGCAGAGGAAGAAAAAAAGGGAGTACATATTCCGCCTTTTCTGATTGCGAGCATTACAAGCAGCTGTAACCTGCATTGTGCCGGATGTTATTCCAGATGCAATCATGCAACGCAGGATTCGGGACCGGTAAGTCAGCTTACCGATGAGGAATGGCTTTCTGTTTTCAAAGAGGCCGATGAAATCGGGGTAAGCTATATTCTGCTTGCAGGCGGCGAACCGCTGCTTCGGC
>CAMWYL010000245.1 GCA_947178465.1 uncultured Lachnospiraceae bacterium
CAATCTGTCTGTTTCAAGTGTCTTCGTACCTTGATTTTGCATAAGCATTACTCCCCTTTCCAATACCGCCGGATTTCCTCCTCGGTACGTGCGTCCGCAAACTCCTTCTTCAGCTGCAGAAAATACTCCAAATCCACCAGAATCGAATACAACACGGCGCGGTTTTCGAATTCCTCCCGTGTAACAGGTAACGCGGAGCCTTTCATTTGCTCCAGCAGCTTAGAAAGCGCGTCCAGCAGTCCCTTGGCATTATTGGATTCCCCAAAGGACATGCTGATATTGCAGATAAACGACGATATCTGCTCCGCCTGTGCCGGAATTGTGGAAATATGCATAATTTTCTTATAAATATCCTTTAAAACGGTACACTGCTGCTCCCGCATATTCATGTACTCGATAAAATATTTCGACTCTTGAAAAAACGTGTTATTCATATAGGCAAACGCCTGCCGTTTCCCCTCTGCAAGGTCTGCGGAAAGCTTGTCAAAGCAGCTTCCCGTATAGTCGGATTTATCCTCTTTTTTAATATATTCCGACATGCGCAGCAGCACCGTCCGTAAATCCTCCTCCAGAACACGCTGCGTGGCACGGATTTCCCTGCGCTTTCCCGGAATATAGAGATTCAGCAGTGTACCGATGCCTGCTCCGATAAACAGCAGCAGCGCCTCATTCCCAATCCGCAAAAGCGACATATCCTTTTGTACAAGATAATGTGTCACAAGCACCGCATTGGTGGAAACCGCGGCACTTAATCGCAGCGGTCGGCAGCACGCAATAAAGAGCAGCAGAAAAACACCATAAGAAAACGCATTGTAGCCGCCAAGATAAAAGACAGCATAAGCAAGCGCCGTTGCCACCAGAAAAGCAACCGCCCGCCTGACGGAAATGGCAATTGTTTCCTTCGCGGTATCCTGTATGGTCAGAAGCGTGATGATTCCCGCAGAGGCGCCGGAGCTTAAGCCAAGCATATCCGCGATAAAAATTGCGGCCACACTCCCCACGGCAATTTTGATTAATTTCAACATACTAAAAGCTTTCTCCCCCAGACTTTCCCGAAACAGCATATAAAGGCTCACCGCTTCTTTACACGCGCCGATTCTCCTCCTCCGCCGCCCGGTTCAGCAGATACATCTTAAAATCCTCATCACGAAATACTCTGCCCGATTCTCTGTTTCCATATACCTCTGTCAGCTGTCCTACCGTCATTTTCCGCGCTGTCTCCAACGCAGGCGTCTTCTCGTTCAAAATCCTGTCAATCAGGGTTTCCCGTGAATCCGTATTTATATTGCCGATGCGCCACTCGGGCGTCATATGTGTGAAGTTAAAGTACACGTCCAATTCTCCGGAGATATTTAATGTGACATCCGTGTCGTTATACGGTATGAAATACTCCTCGCTCTCATGGTATTTTTCACAGAGCTGTGCCTCCGTAAAGATTGCGTCATAGTCCATATAGTACGGTATCAGCTTCTCCGGAATGCTGTCCTTACAAATCCGAATATCATACAGCTTCCTATTCTCACCATCTGCCGAGCCTTCATGGACAAAGAAGCGAAATTCCCCGCCTATCTCCCTGCACCGCTCGGGCAACCCCATCAGCCGCGAAAACTCAAGAAGCTCCGGGAGCTCCTCCTTATTGCGCTCATTGATAAAGACCTGCCATCTCGGCACGATTCCGCATTCCAACAAAACTTCCGTCGCATCCATCAGCTCGTCAAACGCACCGGCTCTTCCGACAAAATAATCCGTCTCCCGCTCCATACCGAAAAAGGTAAGCTGTACCGCCTTCACGCCTGTATTTTTCAGAAATTTTGCGTACTGTCGGTCTCTCGCAAGCCGGTAAAAGCTCGCAAGCTCAAAACGCTGCGGCTGAATACCTATGGAAATCTCCTTGTCGCGCTCCCAACGCGCCTTGTAATCCGGCGCATAATCCGGTTCCCTGAGCCAGCTGTAAAAGGTGATATTCTCAAAATAAGGCTTGAAGTAATCTACTAACCGACGGTCAATATCCTTATCCGGTGCCTTGTTTGGGATATGCCCCAACCAGCAGTGCTTACATCTGTTCGGACATCCGTACATATCAACGACAAGGTTCAAATTCCTGTTCATCTGTTTCCCTCTCTCCCAATCTGCCTTCTCATTCGCAGTTTTTATCCGCAGCTTATCTCCATTCTCATCTCTCGTGCCGCATCGACCAAATCCCACTGTATCAGATAAACCGTCGTTTGTGTGCCATCATGCAGGCAATGCTCCTTCGGTATGATTCGCAATTCGGACGCATTTGCTATCCGTATCCTGCAAAATCCGTGTTGTCCTTCTATTTTCATGACATATCTGTCATTTTCCGTCTCTTCTATCTGTACCGGGAATGAGGTTATCAGATTTTCCGTAAGCTTCCGTGTCAGCGCAGAGGGTACAAACCTGTCCGTAACCACTATTCGCATGGTATCCTCTGCCGCTCCCCTCTCTGCGGGAAAGAATATCGTCCGCTCAAGCCCCTGTATCAGCCCCTGCGGATACGCCGCCGCAAAGGATATCCGCAGCATCCGCGCGGCCTCCTCCCATACAAAGCGCTCCGCATGGTATTCCCGGCCCGCGCATTGCTCGCAGCCATTAATCAGCGGAACGGAATGACCGAGAGAACGGTTACAGAGAATATCATAGCGCTTATCGCTGAAATAATCCTTCGTGTATTCACCCGCGCCCAAATCCGTGAGCAGCATCTCCCCACGAAACACACACAGGAAATGCCCCACATCATTGTGGTTGTGGTTTTCGTCATTGTGCCCGCCCTTTGCGGCAATGCCGTTTCCGTTCCCATCCTTGCAAATCATCCACTGTGCCGAGGAAAGCAGCTCATAGGACGGCTCCTGTGTGCTTTTCTTTGTCCTCCCTCCATAGCGTATCAGCCAACGGATATTGCGCTCATTCGTCAGCCAGCGGTAACACGCGTCCTGCTCCAAACCTCTTGCGGCTGCATAATCCGGCGTGCGGATTCCCTCAAATTTATATGCCAGAAACGCTGTCAATCCCGGGAGAAACCGTTCCCTGCTGCTGCCGTCCGAAAAGCTGACACTGACGCCCCCGCCAAAATAGCACTTTTCCTGAAAGGCCGCAATCCGACCACACTTGGGGCGCGCCATCAGGTCTTTGGTATGTCCGCTCTCCTCATATAAAAGCTCTGCAAACGCCGTATAGTAACTCATTCCGTAGGAAAAATATCCAAGCCCCTCCGTACATGCGCCGTCCTCTTCCATGCCGTCTAAATAGCACTGCATTGCGTCACATACCCGCCGAAGGCAGGGCTCCCTCCATTCCTTGGGAAGCCTCCCCATCCTATCCATATAAATCGCTGTCATTCCTACACAGCCGGCACATACCGCAGACCAATTGCAACGGTCTGTCTCCCACCAGCTATACGGAACCGTCGAGCTGCAAAACGGAACGAGCACCCTGCGCATAATCTCGTTTTGTACCTTCTCAACCAGTTCCTTGGGCAGCACATCCGGGAAAATTGTCAGAAGCTCTGCCAGCGTCTGCGCCGTCTCTGCCGCAAACAAGTCAATCGTCGTCTCATCCAACGCATTGAAATCAACATGGGCAGGCAATGCCCAGAATCGCTCTTCACATACAGACTCCATCACTGCGGCAAGTGCGTCAATGTCCTCCTGCCGCTTCCCAAACTCCGCGAGAATTCCAAATACGGTCAAATACTTCCTTCGCCCGAAATATGCATTCTCATAAACCAGCCTGTTGCCTGTCCTCTGAAACAGGAAGAAATCCTCCTCCCGCAGAGCAGGCAGTTCGCACCCGCGCAGCGATACTGCGGCCTGTTCAAGCTCTTCCCAAAATCCTTTGACATATGCTGTTTCCTGCGGTGTCATGCCCATATCCTCCGTTTTGTCCGTTTGCTTTCACAGGCAGATATAAGATTTATTCCGCCTGTTTTCCTTCTCTGTAAATGATGTATTTATAAATGGGATTCCCTTTGGAAGAGAACCTCTCCTCATATTCCGTCATAATATTTCCTTCCAGAAGCGCCGCGTCATGGTGTAAATCACGCGTCACCGCCTCCGTCTGCCAACCTGCCGGCGCAAGCTCCGCAAGGGCAAAATCAAACAGCTCCGTGTTGTCGGTCTTAAACTCCACTCGACCGTCCGCCGCAAGGATTTGATGATACCGCTCCAAAAACTGCCGCGACGGCAGCCGGCGCTTCGCGTGCCGGTCCTTGGGCCACGGGTCGGAAAAGTTAAGATAAATCTTCGCTACCTCGCCCCTGTCAAATACCTCACAGAGTTCTTCCGCATCCATTCGAATAAATCGCAGATTGGGAAGCTCCCGCTCCTCCATCTTTTGTATCGCGCGCAGCAGGACGGACGAATACTTCTCTATTCCGATGTAATTAATCTCCGGATTCCGCGCCGCCAGCTCCATCAGAAATCGCCCTTTTCCCATTCCAATCTCTATATGAATGGGGTGGCTGTTCCCAAACAGGCTGCTCCAGCACCCCTTCTGCGCCGCAGGCTCGTGTACCACAAACTGACTGTCCGCAATAACCTCCCTTGAGCCGGTAATATTTCTCAGCCGCATCCGCTTCACTCCCTCTTTTCTTTCCCTTCAAAATTGATTTTATTTTACACCCTTATACCCCTTTTTACAAATGAATTGTTAATTGTTTCCCTGCTTTCTTATTATATAAAATACAAAAACGCGGGAAGCCCTATCTTATAATAAGATTTCCCGCGTTAAAATTTCGTTATTTTTCATGTTCCCCCCGAGGAAGACTCATTTTCCGCACGGTCCTTATGCAGATACCTGCGTGCGAGACACAAAAGTACAACACCGACCACCGACACAAAATCCTCATATGGTGTTGTCTCCCCAACCACCATATGACGCGCCACTAAGAAAATAAGAATTTCCAAAACATAATCCGAATTGGGACGGCAGAGCATCTTGAGAAACTCAATTCCTATCACAATCACAAAAATCCGCTCCAAATACTGCTGGAATACAGACGTCTTGTCCGCAAGCTCCCGAAAGAGATTGAAATCCTTGAAAGAACTGAACATCGTGAGTATAACTCCCGCCAGAACAAGAACTGCTACAGCCAGCTCTAAGGCATCACAAATTTTGTGTACATATTTATTCAGCATTTTCATACATTCCTCCATATTTAAGGACCGCTCAGCGCTTTTCCAACTTCCATATTTTGACTGCGTTTCGACAGGTCTGTGATATATGTTATCAGTATAACCC
>CAMWYL010000246.1 GCA_947178465.1 uncultured Lachnospiraceae bacterium
CTGTCGGGCTTGGCTCTCTGGTGCTGCGTCGTGGTCTGTGTTGTCGGAAGCCTCCTCCGTGAGGGCGCGGGCGGTGGTCTCGGGTGACGCGTCGCCCTCGTTTTTGTCGGAAGCCTCATCGTTGAGATCCGTGACCGTGCTGTCAGGAGGAGCGTCATATTCGGTGTCGGCGGGATCGGTAGAGAGATTGTCCCCGTCATTTGCATCGACTGCCGTTGTGGTGCCGGCGGCAGTTTGGAACGTTTCCGTGACCGGTATTTCAGGTGTCTGCGGTGTTACCGGACCGCAGCTTACTGACATAAAAAGCAGCAGCAACATCATAAACAGACATAGTCGCTTTTTCATTTTCATACCTCCGTGGTATCTGCTCTTTCTATTTATTTTGTTCTATTTTATTTCTGTTCTTTCTGTTTCGGTTTTGTGATCTCGGACTATCATATTGCACCGGCTCCACATCTCACTGTTGAACGAAAAAACATCCTTGTCAGTCGTTCGAGGAACAAAACCAATGCTTTCGTAACAGCGCATGGCAGCGGGATTCTCGGAAAATACATTTAGTTGAACAGCATCGGCCTTGGTTATGGCAAAAGCATACTGCAATGCCAATCGCAGCATCTCACTGCCGTAGCCCCGGCCTCTTTTCCGGTTGTCAACAATCACAAACTTAAGGAAGCCCGTGTTATTTTCAAGATTGACGGAATAACAGAAGAATCCGACGACAGTACCGTTATCTTCTGTTGCGACATAGGCGCTGTCTGTCCATTCAACGGCATTTTTATCCAGAATGCGCTGTAAAGTATTCTTTGTGATGGGATAGGGGATGCGATTTGCACACCATAAGGCATGAATCCGCTCATTGTCAATCCATTTTTCCAAATATTCGAAATCCTTATCTGCGATATAGGGTCGTATTCTCATAATGCACCTCGTTTCCGGTCTCTTTCCGTGAATGAATTATAGCATAGGCAATTTGGAAAGACAATGTTTCCGAGCTGAGAATTGAAAAATATGCGGGGGATGACAGAACTGTTACAAAAATATTGACTTTTCCGCGCTTTGGGATGATAATGATATCGAATTATATTTATACAAAAGTAAGCAGACGGAGAAAGGAGTATGGTTACAAATATGGAAAAGAAAAATCTGGATTGGTCAAGTCTTGGGTTCGGTTACAGACAGACGGATAAGCGCTATGTTACGAATTTCAAGGACGGCGCATGGGATGAGGGATATCTTACAGAGGATGCGAATATTGTGATGAGCGAGTGTGCCGGTGTACTGCAGTATGCACAAACTTGCTTTGAGGGATTGAAGGCTTATACCACGCAGGATGGACGGACAGTGGTTTTTCGCCCCGATTTAAATGAACAGCGTATGCATGACAGTTGCGAACGTTTGGAGATGCCGACGCTTCCGGCAGGACGTTTTGTTGAGGCAGTGAAGCAGGTCGTAAAGGCAAATGAAGCATATGTTCCGCCGTTCGGTTCCGGTGCAACGCTTTATGTCAGACCGTATATGTTTGGAATCAATCCTGTTATCGGCGTAAAGCCCGCAGACGAATATCAGTTTCGGATTTTCTGTACTCCCGTAGGACCTTATTTTAAGGGAGGCGCAAAGCCGTTGACGATTAAGGTGAGTGAATTTGATCGCGCCGCACCGCACGGGACAGGCCATATCAAGGCGGGACTCAACTATGCGATGAGCCTGCATGCGATTGTGACCGCGCATAAGGAGGGCTTTGATGAGAACATGTACCTTGACCCTGCGACACGCACCAAGGTTGAAGAGACCGGCGGGGCAAACTTCCTGTTTGTCACAAAGGATAACAAGGTGGTAACTCCCAAGTCGGGCAGCATTCTGCCGTCGATTACGCGCCGCTCTCTGATGATTGTGGCAAAGGATTACCTTGGTTTAGAGGTAGAGGAGCGTGAGGTCCTGTTCGACGAGGTAAAGGATTTTGCGGAGTGTGGTCTTTGCGGCACGGCTGCGGTAATCTCACCGGTTGGCAAGATTGTGAATAAGGGTGAGGAAATCTGCCTGCCATCCGGAATGGCGGAGATGGGGCCGACTACCAAGAAGCTCTATGATACGCTTACGGGAATCCAGATGGGGCAGATCGAAGCACCGAAGGGATGGATTGTGGAGATTTAAGGACGGACTAAGAGACCGGAGCAGGGTCTGTTCTATTGATTGACAGGCAGGGACCATGGGTACCTTCCAATCAATAGAACAGGCCCTTTTGATTTCTTCCGCATATCCAAATGGCAAGGGGAGATGTATAATTTTTGGTTGTCTTGCGCTTCTAAATGGGTTATACTAAAGTATAATGGGTTTTTAAGGAAGTGAAACAATGGGGGATACTAGGGATCAGATGCATCATCTGGAATTTTCCTGTCGAAGCATCGAAATAGATACAACGCCGGGCGAGCGGGTTGAAGGCAGCTTTATTATTCATGCAACCGATCGGTATGCGGAGGGAAGCATATGTTCATCCGATACCAGAGTTCGATTGATTGTTGCTGAGTTTAGCGGGCAGGAGTCTGTCGTGCAGTATTATTTCGAGGGCGCGTCTGCGGAGGTCGGAAATTTCATCAAGGGAGAGTTTGCCGTTATCAGCAACTATGGGGAGTATACCATCCCGTTTCGAATAAACGTGCAGAAGCCCCTGTTGGAATGCTCTCTCGGAACGCTCAAAAATCTGTTCCACTTCACCAACCTCGCGCAGGCGAACTGGGAGGAAGCGGTGGAACTGTTCTATTCGCCTGATTTTCCCACCATTATTCATAAGAACGACAGAAATGCTTATATGTCCTATGCAGGGCTGTCACGATACAGTGAGAACCGGCAGAATATTGAGGAATTTCTGATTGAGGTCAATAAAAAAACGCCTATTATTTACAGCTTTGACATTGAAGGATTTTTGCTTGAAGATGTACAGGACAGTATCAGCCGTACCATTCGGATCACCAGAAGCGGATGGGGGTATACGCAGCTGAATGTAAGGACAGAAGGGGATTTTTTACATATTCCGTCAGAACTGTTGACGGGGGATGCATTTGAATATAACACATGTGATTTTGTATTTGACATTGATGCCTCCCTGTTGCATAAGGGTGTGAACAGCGGTTGCCTTGTGTTTTACGATGTATGCAATGAGTACCGCGTACCGGTGGATATTCTGATGGAGGAGGAGCCGGAGAAGCGCCATAAGGAACGGAAACAACAGCAGGCGTTATTGAATATCGTCAAGCTGTATATTGAGATGAAATTCGGAAAGATTACCAAGGAACAACGGGTGGAGCGGATGGAGGAGGAATTGGAGACGCTCCGGGAGATTGACGAGGACGGCGTGACGGTACGTCTTCATCAGACGCAGCTTCTGATTATGAAAGAGCGCTTTAATGAGGCGAAGTGGTACCTGGACAATCTGGAGCCGCATATGTCAGGTGCGGTGGCGCCTCCTGTGCTCCGCAGCTATTATCTGTATCTGACAACACTGTTTAACCGTGACGAGGATCATATTCAGGCAGTGACGGATGAGATAGAGACATTGCATGCGAATAATCCGTCAAATTGGTGGATTGCGTGGTTTTCCTTGCAGTTGAATGAGAATTATAATAGAAATAACGAGGCGCGGTGGCGGTTTCTGGAGGAGCTTTTCAAGGGCGGCTGCTCGAGCCCGGTAATCTTTTGTGAGGCCGTGCTTTTATTGCGCGAGGTGCCGACATATCTCCTGAAGCTGGATGCGTTTGAGGAGAATGTCTTATGGAACGGCGCGCGCCACCATATGCTGAAGCCTGAACTGATAGAGCAGCTGCAGTATCTTGCGGCGCGTAAGAAAGAATACTCGCCATTGCTTTTCCGCACCCTGTGCGAGATATACAGGACCTACAAGTCCCCGCAAACGGTGGCGGCGATATGTGCGCAGCTGATCAGCGGTGATAAGAAGGGACCGGAGTTTTTTGACTGGTATGCGCTTGGAGTGGAGCATTCGGTGCGCGTGACAAAGCTTTATGAGTACTATATGATGTCGCTGGAGCTTGACAAATATGGGAATGTCAAGGATAGGACGTTGGAGATTCCGCGCATGGTGCTGATGTATTTTGCGTACCAGAGTGCGCTTGACTATGAACTGACGGCCTTTCTGTACGCGTATGTACTTAAAAATGCGGGTAAATATCCCGATTTGGAGCAGAGCTATCGGGTTGCAATGGAGCGGTTTGTCATTGATCGGATAAAGGCAGGGCAAATCAACGAAAATCTGGCGTATCTGTATCAAAAGATCCTTACACCGCGGATGGTGGCAGAGGACATGGTGTATGCGTTTGCGCCGCTGCTCTTTATGCACCGGATTTATGTGGACAACCCGCGGATAAAGAATGTGGTGATCGTTCACGAGAAGGTGAACGGTGAAAGCTCTTATCCGGTATCGGATAACGTCTGTATGATATCCATTTACGGGAGCGAGTACAAACTCTTTTTGCAGGATGAGATGGGAAACCGCTTTACCAAAAGCATTGCCTATGAGAATAAACAGCTGATGCAGCCGGATGGCATGCTTCCGTATGTCAGCGATTGGATGCAGGGGCGGCTGAGCTTTGACATCTATCTCTGCGAGGTGGACAAGAACTATATCACGATTACGCCAGACAATGTAAGGCGGTTCAAGAACCTTGCGGAGTCGCCGCAGGTGATTGAGAGCTTTAAGAAGGAGATCCGAACCAAGCTGCTGCGGTTTTACTATGACAATGATATGATCGGCGAGCTGGATACCTTTCTGGAGGATGTTGAGGCTGATGAAATGGAGTCGCAGGAGCGGGCGGAATTCATCCGTTATATGATATCGCGGGGAATGTTTGAGAAGGCATACAGCTGGCTTCGACGGTTCGGCCTGTATGGCGTGAACCCGAAATCCCTTGCGCGGCTTGTGAGCAAACGCATCATCACAAGGGAATACGAGTACGAGGAATTTCTTGTGGATGTTGCATACTATATCTACAGCAACATGAAGTATGATGAAAAGATCCTGCGTTATTTAATGCTGTATTATCAGGGAAAAACGAGTGCACTCAGGAACCTGTGGAAATCCGCCGTTGAGTTGGATTTGGATACATGCAGTATTATGCATAAGATCCTGCGGCAGATCAGCTATACCGGTGCGGTGGTGCAGGAGAAGGATGAAATATTGCTTGATTACGCGGCGTGCGAGGGGCATGACGAGGCCCTTGTGCAAACCCTTCTGCGCAGTGTGGCCT
>CAMWYL010000247.1 GCA_947178465.1 uncultured Lachnospiraceae bacterium
ACCCACCAGGCCGGCTCTCCGGCTGACGCGGCCCAGCCGGCAGGCGTTATGGCTGACAGAATCGACAAAACGACCGCTGGCATTCAGAACATGGATGAAAACGCAAACGATATGAAGCAGCTCAGCCAGCGCTCCATGGAAACCTTGAACAAGCTGATTCAGGCAAACGATAAGACCCGCACAAATATCAGCGCAATGCACTCTCAAACTGAAATGACCAATAAATCCGTTCAGCAGATTCAGCTTGCAGCAAACCTCATTAACGAGATTTCCGACCAGACAAGCCTGCTTGCATTGAACGCGAGCATCGAAGCTGCCAGAGCAGGTGAAGCCGGAAAAGGCTTTGCGGTTGTTGCTGACGAAATCGGCAAGCTTTCTCAGCAGTCTGCCGACTCCGTTGATGAAATCACCGGTGTTCTGCAGGAGCTGCTTTCAAACTCTTCAAAGTCCGTGGAGATTATGAAGGAAATGAGCGCTTCCATCGATGTACAGGTAGACTCGCTTTCTGAGACGCAGAAAATCTTTGGTCAGCTCTATGAGGAGCTTGACAGCTGTGTATCCATTGTACAGGATATCGATACAATGACCGCAGAAATCAGTGTTCAGCGTGAGTCCGTGACAAGCGCATTGGATACGCTGAACAGAATTGCACAGGATAACGCGACCGTTACGGAAGAAACTGCCGCAATGTCCTGCGAGCTTTCACAGCTTGTAACCGACTCCGGCGAAATCGTGGATGATTTGGAAACGAAGGTAGACGGGCTTGTGGCAAGCATCAATAAGTTCACCATTTAACTTACATAGAAATGTGTGCCGCAAGGCGCACTGCAAAAACGGGCTGCCGCGGCAGCCCGTTTTTATATCGTTACATATTCTTCACCTTGAACGTTCTTTCCATCTCTCTTCTCTGATCCTTCTTCGCGATATCCTCCCGCTTGTCATAAAGCTTCTTACCACGCGCAAGCCCAATCTCGACTTTCGCCTTGCCATGGGAGAAATATACCTGAAGCGGCACCAGCGTATATCCCTTCTCTTTAATTTTTCCCACCAGCTTGTTAATCTCCTGTCGATGCAGCAAAAGCTTCTTCACACGCAGCGGATCTTTATTAAAGATATTGCCTTTCTCATAAGGAGAAACATGCATCCCGTAAACGAACACCTCGCCGTTTTCTATACGAATAAAAGCCTCTTTTATACTGCACTTTCCCATACGCAGGGACTTCACCTCCGTCCCGTGAAGCGCAATGCCGCACTCGATTTTATCCTCTATAAAATAATCATGGTACGCCTTTTTATTATTCGCTACCGGTTTCATTACCTCATTTTTCGCCATACTAACCATGCCTTTCCATTTTGTTTACTCTGTTCCTTTGGTGCGCTATTCTTCCTCCTCCCACTCTTCGGGAATCACGAAATCTATTGTTCGGGATATCTTGTCTACCGCATTTACCCTGACTCTGATGCGCTCTCCCAAACGGTACCGCTTATCCGTCGCCTGTCCTACCATTTCATAGGAGGACTCGTCATAATAGAAATAATCGCCCGGAAGCATGGAAACATGGATCATTCCCTCAACCGTATTGGGAAGCTCCACATACACGCCCCAATTCGTGATGGAGGAAATAACGCCCTCGCAGATTTCACCGATGCGCTCCTCCATATACTCAACCTTTTTCAGCTTATCGGTTTCACGCTCCGCCTCGTCCGCCCGCCGTTCCATCTCAGAGGAATGCTTCGCCACCTCAGGCAATATCTCATTATAGTGCGCTATCCGATTCTCGTCCAGCCTGCCGCGAAGCTGTTCCTTGATGATCCTGTGAATCTGTAAATCCGGATATCGCCTTATCGGAGAAGTGAAATGACAGTAATACGAACAGGCCAGTCCGAAATGTCCCGAACAGTCCGGTGTATACTTCGCCTGTTTCATGCTTCGGAGCGTGAGCCTGTCAATCAACGCCTCCTCCGGAGTTCCTTCTATCTTCGCCAAAAGCTTTTGCAGCTCCTTGGGGTGAATCTCCTCCTGACTGCTCTTAATACTGTAGCCGAAGTTCCGGATAAAGGTACCCAGCTTTGCGATTTTCTCCGGGTCGGGATTATCATGGGTACGATAGACAAAGGGGAGCTCCATCCAATAAAAATGCTGCGCCACCGTCTCATTCGCAATCAGCATAAAGTCCTCGATAATCCGTGTCGCGACATTCCGGTCATAGGGCTTGATCTCCAAAGGATGCCCCTGACTGTCCAGAACTATCTTCGTCTCCGGGAAATCAAAGTCAATTGAGCCCCGCTTTCTTCTCTTCTCGCGCAGGATTCCCGCAAGCTCGCGCATCCGCTCAAACATCGGTACAAGCTCTTCGTACTCCCTGCATCGGTCAGCGTCCGTATCCTCCAGAATTTCCTTTACGGCGGTATAAGACATGCGACGGTCAACCCGTATCACCGTCTCCACAATCTCGTGGTCTGTGACCTCACCCTTCTCATCAATTGTCATCAGGCAGCTCAACGCAAGCCGGTCAACCCCCGCATTCAGAGAACAGATACCGTTTGACAGCTTGTGTGGCAGCATCGGTATCACACGATCCACCAGATATACGCTGGTACCGCGATTGCGCGCCTCCCAATCCAGTGCGGAATTCTCCTGAACGTAATTCGTCACGTCCGCAATGTGCACGCCCAGCCGATAAAGACCGCCCTCTTTAGTAAGGCTCACCGCATCGTCCAAGTCCTTTGCATCTTCCCCGTCTATCGTAACCATCTGTATATCGCGCAAATCTCTCCGCCCTGCCATATCCGCTTCTGACACCTCGTTCGAGACGTTCTCCGCCTGACGCATAACCTTCTCCGAAAATTCCATCGGCAGCTCATAACCCTTAACGATTGACAGGATATCGACGCCGGGGTCGTTGACATGCCCCAATATCTCCGTGATTTTTCCCTCCGGCTTTCTGTTGTTTTTTCCGTAGTCCGTAATCTGACACACGACCTTGTGTCCCGATACGGCTCCCTTGGAGCGCTCCGACGGCACAAAGATATCCGCACTGATTCTCCCGTTGTCGGGAACGACAAAGCCGTAGTTCTGATTACTTTTATCGTATGTTCCCACAACCTGCGTCACGCCGCGCTCAACAATCTCCGTAATCTGTGCCTCCTGACGCTTGCCATGCTGTCCCGAGAGCAGCGCTACCTTCACCTTATCCTTGTGAAACGCGCCATTGATATAATTTTCCGGTATATAAAGATCTTCCTCTCTGCCCTCTACCTCCACAAAGCCAAAGCCCTTGGGATGGCTGATAAAGGTGCCGATAAGCTCCCTGTTTGAGCCTTTTGCCTTGATGAACTTGCCTTTTTTGGTGATGGAAAGCTTTCCCTCCGCCAGAAGCTCATTGAGAATGCGGTTCAGCTCTGCCCTGTCCTCCTTCGACACCTGCAGCATCACCGCAAGCTCCTTCTCCTTCATCGGCACATAGAAATCCTCCTCCATCAGGTCAAGAATTACCTTTTTCCTCTTATCACTCATCCGCAATCCCTCCTTCTTCTCTGACTTTCATCCGTCATGCGCGCTTACCGACAGCTTTCCTATATCATAAAAGAAAAAACACCCTTTTACAAGAGTGTTTTGTATGTGCTAAAAGTTTATATTTAAAATAATCGAAAGCACCATGAATACCACGCCCAAAACCGTGGTCAGCTTCACAAGCGCTCCCTCCATGGAGCGTCCTTTATTCTTGCCCCAATAGGTTTCCGCCGCACCGCTGATAGCGCCAAGCCCTGCTGCTTTTCCCTCCTGCATCAAAACAATCACCGTAAACGCGATAGATACCAATATTAATATAATCGTAAGGATTGTTCTTAAAACCGCCATCCTTGTACCTCCTTCCAACATGCTCGAACATTTCCCGTCTCACGAAGGAAAGTTTAACACAGTTTGAAACATTTTTCAATAAAAATTTTCTCACATTTTTCGATGCTTTTTGATTGGCAAACGAATACGGAGGTGATATGATGAATATAAGTCATTTATCAGTCTGTTTTGGGAGGTAACAACATGCATTCTATTTTTAAACAACAGCGGCAGTTTAGGGTCCACAGATGGCTCTACGGTTTTATTCTGGTACTCACATTATCGCTTCAGGCGGGCATCACGTCCCAAGCCGTGGAATTTACGGTCACCGAGGCAGGCTACGTCCTCTACACGGCGATACCAATCGGATGCTATCCTGAGCCGGATGCTTCACTGATACCGGTTGCCGTACTGGACGCCGGGGTTCCGGTTCAGGTTACGGGAATTACCTCCAACGGCTGGTTCCGTATTGAAGCGGGCGGTGTCTTCTATATCCCAAGCGATGCGCTGACGCAGGAGCATGTTGAAAATCCTGTTCCTCTGCCAACGCTGCAGTATTCGGATACCGCGGAATATACGGTTACGACCTTGGACAATGCCCTTGCTGCACGCACGGATGCGCTCTCCCGACATGCCTCCACGGTCCTGATTCACAACGAAGGCATGGACATGGACTCCCTTGTCGGTATATTCGGCGGCGTTTTATACGATCCGGTCTGCGATTATTCTTCAGCCAATATCTATGGCGTGCGAATTCGCGGCCTTGAAGATAATTTTGTCGTCACTTACCAATACCTGAGCACGATTGAGGAGGAGATTTACACGGAAAGAGCCGTTGCGCAGCTCTTTCCGCAGTTCAACACAGGCAGCACCTACGATAAAGTTCTGGCAGTACACGATTACATCTGCAACACCGTATCTTACTCCTACGAAACAATAGAAGAAGAGGCGGACTTCCGCTCCGCATACGACGCGCTATACTACAACACAACGGTCTGCACGGGCTATGCGCTGCTGTTCCAGAAATTCATGGACTACATGGGCATTCCCTGTTATGTTGCGTCAGGCACCGTGGACGGCGTCGGCCACGCATGGAACCTTGTCAACATTGACGGTCAATGGTATCACCTTGACTGTACCAATGACGATCAGGACTATTGGATTTCCCGCAAGCACTTTCTCAAGGGTGCTGCCTACGCAGGGCCGACATGGGGCGGTATCACCATCAGCCCGAGGGATTACTTGCACTGACAGGCTCCTGCCTATATTTTATTAAAAGGATCTAAATACCGTGACACTACGCCCAGCTCCTCTTCTATTCGCAGGAGCTGGTTGTATTTTGCCACTCTGTCGCTGCGGCAGGGCGCGCCTGTCTTAATC
>CAMWYL010000248.1 GCA_947178465.1 uncultured Lachnospiraceae bacterium
CCGTCCACCTGTACCATTTTAAGCCCCGTCATTTTCCCAAGAATCGCCTCCAGTCTTCCCTGAATTGTCTTTCCCGTGGCATCCTGCAGCTGACACCCTTGATAACGCGTCCCCTCGTATTGCAATATAATTTTAAAATTTCGCATTTATTTATCCTCTTTGCGCCGGTTCTCCTCCAGCGCCTTCATATCCGCATCATCAAGACGTCTGAAGCGGTTCAAACGCGCTACCAGAATTTTCAGGCTGTATTTCGGAGTATCAAAAAAGCCCGCTTCATTCATGTTCACCAGAATAATGCCGACCGGCACCGCCACAAGCATACCGCCGACACCTGCCAGCCGGTATCCGACGAAAAGCAGAAACAACGTGGGAATCGGCTCCATTCCAATGGAATCTCCCATAATCTTAGGCTGTATCAGCTGGCGCACCAGCTGCCCAACGCCCCATATCGCAAGAAACCCGACTGCCCTTACATAATTCCCGCCAAGCGCCGTGATAATCGCCCATGGCACCAATACCGCACCGGTCCCGAAGAACGGGAGGAAATCCAGAAACGCTATCAAAAGAGCTATCAGGAAGGCATATCTGACCTTAAGGATTGTAAGCCCGATGAGAATCAGCAGATACATCCATATCTCTATACGAAACTGTGCCTTAAAATATCCGCCGACCGCCTGCCGCATACTCTGATAGAGCACCTCGTATTTCTGCTTAATGCTCTCCGGTATGAATTTGTCCATAAATCTGCTGATCCACTCCCTGTCGGCAATAAAGAAATACGCGGAAAGCATGCACATAATCAGGGAAATAATGGCATTTGCAATACTTCCGACCATGCTTCCCATACCCTCAAAGCTCTCAAAATCCAGCTTTCCGGGCAGACTGCTGATTGCCTCTCCCAGCGTATTGCCGATATTGGTGATCGCTTCATTCAGCTTTGGCGCAAAATTTCCGATATACCGGTTGGCAAATACCCCAAATCGGTTAATATCCTGCATGACTGTCTGCCACATATCCGGCACTTCGGCAATAAACCCCGCAATCTGTCGGAACAGTGTGACGACCACGAGATAGCCGATACCGCTGACTGCCGCAATCGTCAATACAATGACAACCACCGTTCCCGCCTTACGCCTGATTTTGAGCTTATGCTCAAGAAAAAGCACCAACGGATTCGCGATACAGGAAATGATTCCTCCAATGATAAACGGCATAAAAAACAAAATCAGCCGCGGCACCAGAAAAATGCATAAAAGCAGTATCCCCAGAGAAATTATCAGGTTGACGATCAGCTTCAGATTTCCGGTTCCTTCTCGCTTTTCTTCCATTCCAGCCTCCATTCGCCCGCCGCGTATGCCCTGCGGACAAGTCTCTCACATCTTATTCCGCCGCAGGCTCCGTCAAACTGTCAATCAGCGCGTATATTTCCTCTCTGCCCTGCTTTGACTTTGCCGAAAACGGTATAACCATCGTATCCTTCTTTACCGCAAGCCCCTCCCGCACCATCTTTACATGCTTTGCGAGCTGTGAGCGCGTTATTTTATCTGACTTTGTCGCAATGATAATCGGCTCAAACCCGTTTGCCTCTATCCACTCATACATCTGACGGTCATTGGCGGACGGCTCATGCCGGATATCTATCAGCAGAAACACTGCCGTGAGCATTTTCGACTGCCGCAGATACCTCTCTATCATCTTACCCCATTTTTCCTTTTCCGCTATGCTCACCTTCGCATATCCATACCCCGGCAAATCCACAAAATACAATTCGTTGTTAATGTTATAAAAATTTATGGTTTGCGTCTTTCCCGGCTGCGCACTGGTACGTGCCAGCGACTTGCGGTTCATCAGGGCATTAATCAACGAGGATTTCCCCACATTACTCTTTCCGGCAAAAGCAATTTCCGGCATATGATTCTGCGGAATCTTACTTGTCACTCCGATTACCGTTTCAAGGTTCACGTTCTTTATTACCATATTTTCTCCTATTCCCGTCTATTTTCTTGAGCGGCGCGCCTTATGGACAAATGCCAAAGGTATCACCTCGTCCATTGTCTCGACAAAGCAGATTTCCATTCCCGCCTTTACCTCAGTTGAAATCTCCGCGACATCCTTCTCGTTCTTTTTCGGAACAAGAACGGTTGTAATCCCCGCGCTTTTCGCCGCCGTAAGCTTTTCTTTAAGACCGCCGATCGGCAGCACTCTTCCACGCAGCGTAATTTCACCGGTCATCGCCACCTTTGCCCTTACCGGCGTGTTCGTTATCGCCGACAGCAATGCGGTTGCCATCGTTATTCCCGCTGAAGGCCCGTCCTTGGGTACTGCTCCCTCGGGAATATGTATATGAAAATCATTCTCCTTGAAAAATTCGGATCCAATCTTGTATTTCGGCGCAATCGAGCGGATATAACTGATACCCGTCCGCGCCGACTCCTTCATCACGTCGCCCATCTGTCCGGTAAGCTCAATGTCTCCCTTACCGGGCATAATATTAACCTCTATCTGAAGGGTATCCCCTCCCACGCTCGTCCATGCAAGTCCCCGTACGATACCGATATCATCCTGCTCATTTGCCATATCAATCTTATAGCGCGGTTTTCCCAGATATTTACCGATATTTTGTCCGGTCACCCTGATGCATTTCGTCTTGTCCCCCTGTTTCAGGATTTCCAACGCCGCTTTTCTGCATACGGCCCCCAGCTTTCTTTCAAGATTTCGCACACCCGCTTCTCTTGTGTAATCGGATATGATACTGCGAAGCGCGTTATCGCTGATGGTCAGGCGCTCCCTGTTCAGGCCGTTATTCTCGAGCTGCTTGTCAAGCAGATGCTTTTTGGCGATATGGAATTTCTCATTCGCGGTATAGCTTCCGACCTCTATAATGTCCATTCTGTCCAACAGCGGCCGCGGAATATTGCCCGCATCGTTTGCCGTCGCGATAAACAGAACCCGCGATAAATCCAGCGGTATCTCTACATAATGATCTCTGAAATGACAGTTCTGCTCCGGATCAAGCACCTCCAGCAGTGCAGAGGAGGTATCTCCCTTATAATCGCTGCTCACCTTGTCAATCTCATCCAACAGCATCAGCGGATTGCTTACCGCTGCCTGCTTTAATCCGTTTGCAATGCTCCCCGGCATCGCGCCGATATAGGTCTTGCGGTGTCCGCGGATCTCCGCCTCGTCCCGCACACCGCCAAGGCAGATTCGCACGTATTTCTTATTGAGCGCCTCCGCGATTGCTCTCGCAATGGAGGTCTTACCGGTTCCGGGCGGTCCTACCAGACACAGTATCGGCGCGTCTGTCTTGGTCGTAAAGCACCGAACGGCAAGGTATTCTATAATGCGCTCCTTCACCTTCTCAAGACCGTAATGGTCGCGCTCGAGTATCGCCTCCGCCTTGCTGATATCATTGGTATCCTTGGACACCTTGTTCCACGGCAGCTCCAACAGCGTCTCAATATAGACCCGCTCCACCGCGCTCTCCGAGCTTGCTCCCATTACCGTTTTCAGGCGTGAGATTTCCTTCTTGATCTTCTCCTTCACGCTGCTGTCCGCCTTGAGCTTTTTCAGCGCCTCCTCATAATGCTCCACATCCGAATAAGAATCCTTGTCCCCCAATTCCTCCCGAATGTATTCCAACTGCTCCCGCAGGACGTAATCCTTTTGGTTCTTGTCAATCTTTTCCTTAATCTTCACCGCAAGCTGCGCGCGAATCGCCGCTATCTGCGCCTCATTCATAATCAGGCTGATCAGCGCCTCGCACTGCGCCTGTATCCCCTCGATTTCCAGGATTCCCTGCTTCTGGTCATACGGAAACGGCGTGTTAATCAATATTTGATTCATCAGAAAATCCAGACGGTTCTCCTCGTCAAAGTAACGCTTCAGGCTCTTGCCGACCTTCGGATAAAAGCGCACATATGTCGCAAAAACCTCCTTGAGGGAACGCGTAAGCGCTTCCTCCTGCTCCTGCTCCAAGGCGTCCGCATCCTCCTCGACCTCTTCAATTACAGCGCTGAAAAAATTTCCTTCATTGTCGCGGAGCTCCTCCAATCTTGCCCTTGACAGCCCCTCAACCATAACGCGGTCAATGTTATTCGGAAGCTTGGTAACCTGCTTTACCACAGCTACCGTTCCTATATGATACAGGCTTTCCTTATCCTGAACCTCTCCGTCAGCATCCCTCTGTGTCACCAGAAAGATATGCTGTTCCTCACTCAGCGCCTGCTTTACCGCCTGCTTTGACACTTCCCTGCTCAAGTCAAAATGTATAATCATATCCGGCAGCACCGTAAGTCCCCGAAGCGCCACCATCGGTAATTCGTAACTCTTCATTCAAACTCCCACTTTCCTGTATAAAACACAAGCTGTTGCAATTTCCCCTCCATGTCCGTTTGCATGGAGCAAAAACACCGCCTTAAAAGGCGGCGTTTATCGCTTTTATCAGGTTATTTCGCCTTTTTCTCACGCTCAGTATGCATTGCCTCGCGGTGTACTATGAAAGGCTGACTTGTTCCCTCTACTGCTTCCTTTGTAATCACACAACTTTCGATGGTTTCGTCGGATGGTATTTCATACATAACATCCATCATAATATTCTCCATGACGGAACGTAATCCTCTGGCACCTGTCTTTCTCTCCAAGGCCTTCTCCGCAATCGCCTCGATTGCATCCGGTTCAAAGGTAAGCTTCACCTCGTCAAATTCAAAAAGCTTCTGATACTGCTTGATAAGCGCGTTCTTCGGCTCCTTTAAGATGCGGACCAGCGCCTCCTTGTCAAGCCCCTCCAGAGAAACATTGATGGGCACACGGCCTACGAACTCCGGTATCAGACCATACTTTGTCAGATCCTGCGGAGTAACTTCCTTTAATACCTCTCCGATATCCCGCTCGGTCTTATCCGCAATACTCTTGTTAAAACCGATGGACTTGCGGTCAAGTCTTGTCTCGATAATCTTATCCAGACCGTCAAAGGCGCCGCCACAGATAAACAGGATATTGGTTGTATCGATCTGAATAAGCTCCTGATGCGGATGCTTTCTGCCTCCCTGAGGCGGAACGCTTGCCACCGTGCCCTCCACAATCTTTAAAAGCGCCTGCTGTACACCCTCACCGGATACATCCCTGGTGATAGAGACATTCTCTCCCTTTTTCGTTATCTTATCGATCTCATCAATATAGACGATTCCGCAC
>CAMWYL010000249.1 GCA_947178465.1 uncultured Lachnospiraceae bacterium
GGATATATCCTCCAAAAACGGGGTCAGTGTACAGAAAAGGGATGGAAAAAAATACAGGCTTTCTTATGGGAAGCCATGTAAGCTTGAGCAGGGAGACATTATCTTTATCAGTCTGGTAAGGCTTCAGCTTCGATGAAGGGGAGGTAAATATGGGAGAATCAAATTTAATTCGTTGTCAGAACGGGCATATGTTCAGCAGGAAAAGATATGGGACAGTATGTCCTTATTGTAATATAGAGACGCAGACGCAGGAAAAGAAGGAGACGGAAAAGCCGGATGTCGATGTTGAGGAGGAGCTTTTCAAGGAAGACATCAAGCCGGTCTGCGGATGGATTGTGTGCATTTCCGGCCCACGGCAGGGGAAGGATTACAAAGTCGTATCGGGCAAAAATTTTGTCGGAAGGGCGGACGATATGGATATCCAGATTCTCGGGGACAATGAAATCTCGCGCCGCAACCATGCGGTGATTGTATTCGACCCGAAGAAGAAGGAAACCGTTTTGCTTCCGGGGGATTCCAACGGTCTGGTGTATCTGAACGAAAGCGCGGTGTATGTACCGACGCCGCTGAATCCTTATGACAAGATTGAGCTTGGAAAATCCGTATTTGTATTCATACCATTCTGCGGTAATAACTTTATGTGGGAGACGTAAGGGCAGTATTCTTCATTTATGGAGGTCGGATGCAGATGGATAACTGTTTTTTGGTGATATGGCTGTTGGTAGCGTGTGTCCTCATAGTGGATACGGTTGGATTGTACATGCGGGGGATGCCTGAGAAGGAAAGGATGCCTGATATCGGAAAAAGCATGACAATCGGCGGGCGCGAGGTACAGGAGGATCAGTTTGGCGACATGGAGACGGCGGCCGGAAGAATGGCCGTGCTGGCAGATGGTGCGGGGAAGGCCTACGGTGGGCGGATAGCCGCCCGGATTGCCGTGGATACCTGTGTGGATATTTTCAGTGACTACAATGCCTTTCACAATCCGCAATATTTTTTCCGGAAAGCGTTTCACCGTGCAAATAAAGAAATCCTCAAGGTATTGGGAGATGACAGCCGGGGTTCTGCCAGCGTGGGCTGCGTGATGCTTCGGGAAGGCTTTCTCTATTATGCGTTAGTGGGAAATGTAAAAATATGTGTGTATCGGGAAGGAAATCTCGTTCCTGTATCCTCCGGACATACGGTTGCGGTTCTGGCGGAACAGAAATTCCATGAAGGCACAATTTCGCGTGAGGATGCGTTGCGGCTTCTGGAAAATAAAAGACTGTACAATTATCTGGGGCAGGACGGCTTCAGGGACATAGAGCTGTTTGATGCACCTATCCGGATGAAGGCGGGTGATATCGTCGTGCTGATGAGTGACGGCGTTTATGAGCTGCTGGGAACAAGGGAAATCGAAGCGGTTCTGGGAGGCGCGGGAGACTGCCGGCAGAAGGCGTATGACATTATAGAATTGGTAAACCAAAATCCTAAGGAAGAAAAGGATAATGCCAGCATTGTCCTTTTGGGAACGGGGGACATGGATAGGGCCTATGAGAAAGCAGAATTCAGAATTTAAGACAGCCTTTACTTCGGAGGCGGACTGCGACCTGAAAAATACAGATTATTTCGGCTTTGTGGAGCTGGACCAATATGCCTGCTATGTTGTCGCGGACGGAATCGACGATCAGACGGACGCGGTAAGCGCAAGACTGGCAGTGGCGGCCGCGGTAAGTGCCTTTTCGGAAGCACCTTCCATGAGCAAGCGCACCATGCGGGCCTGTCTGGATGCGGCAAACAGGGCGTTGATTAAGGAAACCGGGAGTAAAAAGAAGCTAAAGGCCTCTATCATAATTGTGGTGACCGACTATGTGAAGCTCCGCTATGGGCAGGCAGGGAATGTCCGGCTGCGTCTGTATCGGGACGGGTTTGTCAGGTATCAATCGACAGACCAGTCGCTTACATTGGACATGGTCAGGGAGGAGAAGGTAGAGCCTGACAAGGTTGCCGTTCATGAGGAGAGGAATAATCTGTATGCCTATCTGGGGCAGGAAAAGGAGTTTCATCCGTATATCTCCCAAAAAATAAAACTGGCGAACACAGACGCAGTCGCACTGTATACACGCGGAATATGGGAAAACATAGACGAAGGGGAATTGGGCGATGTCTATGCCGAGGCGTCAAACGAGCCGCAGGAGCTGGTGGACAATGTGGAGGAGCTGCTGCTGTCCAGACAGCCTGAGGATTTAGGCAAATATACTTTTGTGACACTGTTTGTCAACAAGGTATTCATCGACCCGAATAGAAAGCGCAGAATCCGACGCGTGATTATGACAGTCGTAATCGTCGTGGTAATCATAGTGGTGGTGGCAGTCGTGCTGACAATCCTGCATAACCGGCGCGTCAGGAAGCGGGAACAGATGGAACAGGGGTACCTGGATACCATCGAATATATTCAAATTGACAACTATGCGCGGGCACAGGAATGCTGTGAGGAGGCACTGGAGCTCGCGGAAAATCTCAGGGACCGGACCATGATAAAACAGCTGGGAGACTACCGAAAGCTCATTGAGTCGGTGCTTGCGGCGCAGGAATATATGGACGGACAGCGATACGCCGATGCGCAGAGGGCTTATAAGGAAGCTGCCGCCCGTTCAATCTATGTGGACAGCGTAGGACTGGATTATATCAATGGCAGACTTGCGCTGACGGCGGATTACATTGCCGTTTATGACTTGATCAATCTGGGCGATTCGCTGGCATTGAATCTGCAATACGAGGAAGCGGAGGAAAAATATCTGGAAGCAAGAGCCATTGCCGGGAGTCTTTACTTTGATGACGGAAGGAAATCGGCCATTGAGGCGCTTGAGAAGCTCTATGAGGACCGGAAGGCTGAAAAGGAAGCGGAGGAGGCGGAACGCAAAGAGCAGCTCCTCCGGCAGGAGACAGGCGCAAATTATGTGTCGCAGGGAGACGTGGCGTTTGCGCAGGGCGATTATGAGGGCGCAAAAGTGTATTATCTCTCCGCATGGCAGCTCTATGGCGATATGGGAGAGCAGACACAGCAGCTTGCCGCGGAAGAAAAGCTGCAAATCACAGAGGAAAAAATAGAGGAAAGGGAACGGCTTAAGGAAGAAGCGCAGGGGTATATGCAGGAGGCGGAGGAAGCTGCGGAAAGGAAAGAATATACAGCTGCCAAAAAGTACTATCTTCTGGCGAAGGACGTCTATGCCTCCCTGCAGATGGAAGACAAGGTCGAGGAGATTACACGAAAGATGGAACGCATGGACATCAAGCTTGACGAGAGTATGCTTCAGGAAAGCATACAGGAGGACAACATGCTTCAGGACAACATGCTTCAAGAAAGCAGCATGCTTCAAAGCATGCAGGAAGAAAATGCGGTACGGGAAGGCGGTACAGAGACGATAGAGCAGCAGGGTACGGAAATGCTTTCGGAATAATGGAGGGAACATATGGCATATGGTCAGGATTTTGATATGAAGGATTATATCAGGAAACGGATGCTGGAAATTATGGAGCGAAACGACAGGGAGCTGTTTAAAGAGACAGTGGGGGATATCCTGTCCGCCATATATGACTATAACCGTCAGGCATATGAAGGGTTGGAACAGAGAGTTCTGGAGGAATGCAGCCCGAATCAATATCGTTACGCGGTCAGCATCTCCATGACGGACCGACAGCATTATGATGAGACCGACCGCTTCCTGTATCCCATGCGTCCGGAGGACATTAAGGAAGTAAAGCTGTCCTGTCAGGATATCAAAACAGCGTTCGCGGAAGAAAACCGGCTCAGGCTGTATACGGTATTTATCCAAGGGACGGCAACACAGGTCCGTCAGCTGCTCCGACAGGAAGAAAGAACCTTTAACGGAATAATCAAAACGGCAAAGAGAGAATACAAGGCATCGTTTTCTCTGCGGCAGAACACGGACTACATACAGATGATAGAGGAGCTTTATGCGGTCTTTGGGGCAAACTTTCAGCCGTGGAGCACGGTATGTACCGCATATCTGTCCAAGCTGGCGGACGTGTATCTGTGTTCATCAGAGAAGCTTCGGGACAATGAAGAGATTGACCGGATACAGATTGATTTTGAGGAATATTCCGGTCTGGTCAGATATGGCATGATTCCCCTCTGGAATCTGCGTCCCCTGACAGAGAAGACAAGTACATATCCGAACCCCTGCATTGACAAGATAAATTATGAGCATCAGTTTTTTGCACAGCGGCTGAATCCGGACTGCGGATACCTGGTGCGTGATACGGAGGCAGAGATTACGAATATCCGCCGGCTGAATGGCGATTTGTATATCACCTGCCCCATTGAAAGACCCTGCGAGTGGCGCCTGTATGAAGTGCATCAGGGCACAGGCAGGGAAAAATACCCGTATCCGGTGCTTTCCAATCAGTATAAGGAGAGCTTCTCGGGGAGCATTACGGAGATGTTTCGCAGGAGCATCAAGACAAAAGCGGAGATGGGCAGGCTGATAGAGTCTTTTGATTACGGGGATTATCTGACGTTTGACGGGTTTGAGCTCTGCACGGAGATTTCGCAGGAATGCAGGGACGCCAATTACAACATGGACAGCTTTCTGACAGACGAGCTGCGGACAGGAGATGCCGGTCAGTTGTTGCTGATCCGGTTTATGGCAAGGGATCCGGCGAATTATCTGAACGAGGACATTATGAGCTTCCTTGTGACACAGGTACAAAGGATATTTCCGGATTACCGCTGCGCAGGCTGCATCATATAACATAGGAGACCATAGCATGAACTTTATGTGGGACATTGCACTGAGGGCATATACGCAGGGAATAGAGGAGCAGGAGCTGTTCTTTGCACAGGCAGAGGAGTACAGTCCGTTTTTTGAGCAGTCCTTTTCCTGCATTAACGAAAAGAATGTGTCAGAGCATGTGATTGAGCTCAACCTCCTGTATCGTTTTGCGGATATCTTCCAGGAGCTTCTCGCGCCGGAGGGCATGGGATTGGAGGAAGGCGAATATGCCCAATTCCGTAAATACTTCACGGATGCCGCGCTGCACGCAATCCTTTACACGGACCTGAGGCATGGGCTTACCAAGCGGGAGATTTATATACATAAGATATTGGAGGAGCTTAGGGACGGAACCTTTTGGAGAGGACTGGCGGCGGATTTCGGTATGATAG
>CAMWYL010000250.1 GCA_947178465.1 uncultured Lachnospiraceae bacterium
GAACGACCAGATTCTTGAGAGCAATGAGCAGATGAAGCAGAATACGGGCGCGATGGCAAAGATCAGGGAGGCCTCCGATAAGATCGCCGAGATTATCAGCAGTATTGAGGAGATTGCTGACCAGACAAACCTTCTTGCGTTGAATGCGTCTATTGAGGCTGCAAGGGCAGGTGAGGCCGGAAAGGGCTTTGCCGTTGTCGCAACACAGGTAGGAGCGTTGGCGGAGCAAAGCTCAGAGGCAGCAAAGAATACGAAGGATCTGATACAGAATGCGATTGCAGCCGTTGATGAGGGAACAAGGCTTGCGGAGTCTACGGCGGAATCCCTGCTTGCCGTTGTGGATAATGCGAAGGTTGTCAGCAGGTCCATCACGGAAATCGCGGAGGCTTCCGACAATCAGGCAGAGGCGGCAGCACAGATTACGGAGGGTATCAATCAGATTGCGGGTGTTGTTGAATCCAATTCCGCGACCTCACAGGAGAGCGCCGCGGCCTCCGAGGAATTGTCAAAGCAGGCGGATATGCTCAAGGAGCTTGTCGGAAGATTTCAATATCATGCCTAAGCGACCGGAAAGGTTTTTTGAGCCGGGGCAGTTCACTTTTTGGAATAAAATGCAAAGAATTTCAGCTTTTCCTGAAATGTAAAAAATAGTAGTTGAAATGTGACTGATTTTGTTATAAAATGGTCAATGGGTTGTAAACGTGAAAAGTGAATATTAGGAGGAATGATTTATGATATCAGCAGGAGATTTCAGAAACGGTATTACAATTGAGTTTGAGAATAATATCTATCAGATTATTGAGTTCCAGCATGTAAAGCCGGGTAAGGGTGCTGCCTTTGTCAGGACAAAGCTCAAGAATATCATCAATGGCGGCGTTGTGGAGAAGACCTTCAGACCTACGGAGAAATGTCCGCAGGCCCGTATTGATAGAAAAGATATGCAGTATTTATACGAGGATGGCGACTTATATTATTTCATGGATACGGAGAACTATGAGCAGATCGGACTGAACGCGGACAGCGTGGGCGATGCTTTGAAGTTCGTTAAGGAAAATGAGATGGTTAAGGTATGTTCACACAACGGCAATGTATTTGCAATCGAGCCGCCTCTGTTTGTGGAGCTGGAGATTACCGACACGGAGCCGGGCTTTAAGGGTGATACCGCTACAGGCGCTACGAAGCCTGCAACCGTTGAGACGGGCGCTCTTGTATATGTTCCGTTGTTTGTAGAGCAGGGGGACAAGATTAAGATCGATACAAGAACCGGAGAATATCTTTCAAGGGTTTAATGTCGGGTATGGGCTTTTGATGTTCCTGTAAAAGGCACAATACGGTTTGATTTTCATAAAAGACAACGAGAAAAGATTTGATGAGAATCCTTTATCGTTGTCTTTTTTATGTGCAGGGAGATAAATTTCCCTACTCGGATCGTACACGGACGCGGAGAAGGAACAGAAAAGGGAGGAGTATTATAATTGATGGAATTTACAAGCTTTACGGTCTTAATAAAGAATGAGGTGGAAAGGAGAGTCGGCGGGGAGTATCGGATAAGTATTCATGATGTGATGAAAAACAACGGGGTGACGCTGTGTGGTCTGACACTGAGGCAGGATGACAGCAATATTTCTCCGACAATATACCTGAATGCGTATTATGACGCCTACCGGAACGGACAGGCGACGCTTGCCGGGATTGTGGATGAGGTTCTGGAGCTCTATGAGCGGAATCGGGTAAATCGCAGCGTTGATATGCGTCAATTCCTGGATTATGGGGTGGTCAGGCACCGAATCGTATACAAGCTGATCAACACGGAGCAGAATCGGGAGCTGCTAAAGGATGTCCCGCATATTGCTTTTCATGATCTGTCAATCGTCTTTCAATTCCTGTTAATGGAGGAAAGCTTCTGCAATGCAACAATCCTGATACACAACGCACATCTGAAAATATGGAATGTTTCCGTGACGGAGCTATACAAAAACGCACGTCAAAATACCCCTTTATTAAATAAATATGAGATCAAGAGCATGAGTGAGGTGCTGTGTGAGCTGTCGTGCTGCGACGGCGCGGCAGCAAGCGAGGAAAGAGCGCAGATTCCGCTCTATGTGTTGAGCAACCAAAGCCGGGTGCACGGAGCGGCGTGTATGCTTTACCCGGAGCTGCTCAAGGACTTTGCGGAGGCTATGGGACAGGATATTTACATTATTCCATCATCAGTGCATGAGGTCCTACTGTTGCCGGCAGACGACAGGCAGGAGGCAGCATATATTAAAGAGATGATTCAGGAGGTAAATGATACACAGGTGAACGCGGAGGAGGTGCTTTCTTATTCCGTATACTTTTATGCGCGCAAGGAGGGCAAGGTTCATATGCTGTAACCGGTAACACGAGAGTCAGGCAAAGGGTCCTCTTTAATAGGAAGAAAATAGTAGATTTTTTTGAAAAATCATTGATAAATTCTTGACAATTATCCATATTATGTTTATCATTTATACGTATGGTGCGCTAATGGAATTTTTATACAGATTTTCCGGCAGGATGGCAGTACCAATGTAAAGTAATCAATTTAGTAAAGGAGAAAGACAATGAGTAAAAAGTGGGTATATTCATTTAAAGAGGGCGACATGAGCATGCGTAATCTTCTTGGCGGCAAGGGTGCGAACCTTGCAGAGATGACAAGCATCGGACTGCCTGTACCACAGGGCTTCACAATCACAACGGAAGCTTGTACGCAGTATTATGAAGACGGACGTAAGATCAATGACGAGATTATGGCTCAGGCTATGGACGGCGTTGCGGAGATGGAGAAGGTAAACGGAAAGAAGTTCGGTGATTTGAAGAATCCGTTGCTGGTATCTGTACGTTCAGGAGCTCGTGCATCCATGCCCGGTATGATGGATACCATCTTAAATCTTGGTTTAAATGACGATGTTGTTGATGCGATGATCAAGGGTAATCCGGATCCCGCATTTGAGCGTTTCGTATATGATTCCTACAGACGTTTCATCCAGATGTTCTCAGACGTTGTTATGGAAGTCGGCAAGAAGTATTTTGAGCAGTTGATTGATAAGATGAAAGAGGAGAAGGGCGTTCAGTATGACGTAGACCTGACCGCAGCGGACCTTAAGACATTGGCAGAGCAGTTCAAGGCTGAGTACAAGAAGCAGCTTGGCAAGGATTTCCCTTCCGACCCTGTAGAGCAGTTAAAGCTTGCAATCGAGGCGGTATTCCGTTCATGGGACAACCCTCGTGCAAACGTATATCGTCGTGACAATGATATCCCTTATTCATGGGGTACGGCTGTCAATGTAATGCCGATGGTATTTGGTAACTTGAATAACGAGTCCGGTACAGGTGTTGCATTTACACGTGATCCGGCTACAGGCGAGAAGAAGCTGATGGGTGAGTTCTTAAAGAACGCACAGGGCGAGGACGTTGTTGCCGGTGTTCGTACCCCGATGCCGATCGCACAGATGGAGCAGGAGTTCCCTGAGGCATATGCAGAGTTCATTAAGGTTTGTGAGACGCTTGAGAATCACTACCATGATATGCAGGATATGGAGTTTACCGTTGAGAACAAGAAGCTGTACATGTTACAGTGCCGCAACGGTAAGAGAACGGCACAGGCAGCGTTAAAGATTGCCTGCGATTTAGTGGATGAGGGACACAAGACAGAGCAAGAGGCAGTTGCCATGATTGATCCTCGTAACCTTGACACATTGCTGCATCCGCAGTTTGACGCACAGGCGTTGAAGGCTGCTACTCCTGTAGGCAAGGGGCTTGGCGCATCTCCGGGCGCTGCATGCGGTAAGATTGTATTTACGGCAGAGGATGCGGAAGCTTGGAATGCAAGAGGCGAGAAGGTTGTCCTTGTACGTTTGGAGACCTCTCCTGAAGATATTACAGGTATGAAGGCTTCTCAGGGTATCCTGACTGTTCGTGGCGGTATGACTTCTCACGCAGCGGTTGTTGCGCGTGGTATGGGTACCTGCTGTGTATCCGGATGCGGCGATATCGCGATGGATGAAGCAAATAAGAAGTTTACGTTGGCAGGCAAGGAGTTCCATGAGGGAGATTATATCTCTATCGACGGTACAACAGGTAATATTTATGATGGTCAGATTGCTACCGTTGACGCGACTATCGCAGGTGAGTTCGGCAGAGTTATGGCTTGGGCAGACAAGTTCAGAACACTGAAGGTAAGAACAAACGCAGATACACCGGCAGACGCAAAGAAGGCGAGAGAGCTTGGTGCAGAGGGTATCGGCCTTTGCCGTACAGAGCATATGTTCTTCGAGGAGGACAGAATCGCGGCATTCCGTGAGATGATCTGTTCCGATACCGTAGAAGAGAGAGAAGCAGCATTGGAGAAGATCCTTCCTTACCAGCAGGGCGACTTCAAGGCGTTGTATGAGGCTCTGGAAGGTAATCCTGTTACCATCCGTTTCTTGGATCCGCCTCTTCACGAGTTTGTTCCGACAGAGGAAGAGGATATCAAGAAGCTTGCAGACGCACAGGGTAAGTCTGTGGAGACAATCAAGAATATTATCACATCCCTGCATGAGTTTAACCCGATGATGGGTCACAGAGGATGCCGTCTTGCAGTAACGTATCCTGAAATCGCTAAGATGCAGACAAAGGCAGTTATCCGTGCGGCTATCGAGGTACAGAAGGCTCATCCGGATTGGAATGTAAAGCCGGAGATTATGATTCCGCTTGTATGTGAGATTAAAGAGTTAAAGTTTGTTAAGAAGATTGTTGTTGAGACGGCAGATGCTGAAATCGCGGCAGCAGGTGTTAAGTTAGAGTACGAAGTAGGTACGATGATTGAGATTCCGAGAGCTGCTCTGACAGCAGACGAGATCGCAACAGAGGCAGACTTCTTCTGCTTCGGTACAAACGACCTGACGCAGATGACATTCGGCTTCTCTCGTGATGATGCGGGCAAGTTCCTGGATGCTTACTACGACACCAAGATCTTCGAGAACGATCCGTTTGCAAAGCTTGACCAGACGGGTGTTGGTAAGTTAATGGAGACATCCATCAAGCTTGGTAAGCCGGTTAATCCGAAGCTTCATATCGGTATCTGTGGCGAGCACGGCGGAGATCCTTCTTCCGTAGAGTTCTGCCATAAGATTGGCTTGGATTATGTATCCTGCTCACCGTTCA
>CAMWYL010000251.1 GCA_947178465.1 uncultured Lachnospiraceae bacterium
GGCCTTACGACAATCCCCTGCAGCAGACCTCACCTCTCCGGCGTTAACCATTGCGTCAATCTGTGATATTTTTTGACGCGCTTCTTCATACCTTGCTTTTTCCGATAAAACAAGCGACTCCTTTGACTCTGTCAACGCCCCCTCCAACTCCATCATAATGTTTTGGTAATACTGCTCCCCCACTGACAGCGTGTAGGTACGTTCCAGACTTTTATATGCAAGCAGCGCCGAAAACACTAAAAGAATCAGGAACGCATGGTTGGTGACCAGTATCTTATATCCTTCATGCCGCAAGACGCTGACATGGGGGTGAAACGGTATAGACCATGGCAATCGCAGCTTTCTTACCTCAAGGCTGCGCATCTGACAGAAGAGCAGCAGGCTTCCGACAAGCCCGAACACACAGAGTATGAGTATCAGTCCGAGGGATAAACTTAGTCGGGAAACCGGATGCCCAAACAAATCAAAATTCAGATAAGCACCATAAATATTTTCGGTTTTCAACAGTCCTACCGGACTCAGATATTTGAACACCGAAAATGGAGAGCCTGCCGGAATCAGATAATAGAGTAATGCACTCGCACCGATGATTCCTGCTCCTGCTAAAAACGGCAGAACCGCAATTTCGGAAAGAATACAAAAGATAGTAAGGACGCTTCCAATCCCAAATAATACAAAGGCCTTCGTCAATACAGAAAGCAAAATATACCCCAAAATACTAACAGGAAGATTACTTTCCGTATAGGCGGCTATTGACTGTAAGCTTGCATTTAAATTGAAACGGCCTGTACTCAGACCAAAGAATATCAGACTGACTGTATAAAACAAGGCTGTCAGTAGAGCACAATGAATCAGCAACGCCGCCAACTTTGCCAAGATGCTGTGCAGCACACCGTGCTTTGTGCTGCGGGTAATGTAAAACAGCTTTTTTCCCTTTTCCTCTGTAATCAGGCTGCCCACAAACAGCATCATGTTTAGTACCAGAAGCAGATCCGTCCATACACTCTGCATGGCAGAAGTAATCCCTTTTGAAGGAGTAAAACGTATATTCCGGTCGGTCAGATTTGCATAATCCTCTGCACTCTTTTGCAAATTGCGCGAGCTGTATGTGTCCCCCGATTGTCCGCTGAAAATGGATATCTCGCTGAGCATATCCCTGTTTTCCTGAATGGAACGCAGATACTCCCCATAGCCCGAAGCCTTTTGTTCTTCGGCATAGATTTCATCAACAAAGCTTTGTTCCTGTTCCAATGAGTCGGTAAATTTCAGATAGTCGCCCGACTGATATAACTCATAATACTTTTCAAATACACCGGGATTATTTTGCAGTTCCTGTTCCGCCAAAGCGTTTCCCATTTCACTTTCAAAGGACTGCATGGCAAGTACATCCTGCACAAAACAGACCCCATCCAGTATTTCCTTCCTTTCGGCAATATAGCTTCCTTTTTCCGCTTCGCTTTTTCCCAAAAGCTCTTTCTGAAGCATCTTATAGGCGGAAAGCGGCGGCATCTCCTCATTCGGCAGGGAAGTATACCATAACAAAAAAAGATGGATGAAAAGCAAAACGCACACCGATAAAACAAAGCTGCGTTTTCTCCATATTTTATGTAGCTCAAAGGGAATCAGTCTCAACATGTCGCTCCTCCTCCCCGAAAATGTGCATATATACCTCTTCCAAATCACGGCTTTCGCCGTATTTCCGACAAAGTGCTTCCACGGTATCCCTGTCGATGATACTGCCGGAACGAATCAACAGGATTTCTTTGGCAATCGGCGCAATATCCGATACTACATGTGTAGAAACAAGAATGATGGTATCGCCGGCAAGCTCCCGAATCTGCTCTCTGACACGTACCCGCTCTTTCGGGTCGAGCCCTGCGGTGGGTTCATCAAGCACAATCAACTTAGGATTCCCCAGAATCGCTTGAGCAATTAAGATTCTCTGCTTCATACCGCCGGAATAGCCGCCAATGGCTCTGTCCGCAGCCTCCTGCATATTCACATAAGAAAGTACCCTTTCAATTTCATCCCCTACCTCTTTCTTCGGGATTCCTTTCAACGCCGCCATGTATGACAGAAAGCGTCTGCCTGAAAAGCTGTTGTAAAGCTCCTGCTGCTGAGGTGCGTAACCGAGCAGGCTGCGAAATCGCTCTCCCATATCACGAATGTCAGTGTTTTCCCACCAAACTTCGCCCTCTGTGGGTCGGATATTCCCGGTAATAATGTTCATCAGCGTGGATTTCCCTGCACCATTCGGGCCAAGCAGTCCATAGATTCCGCAGTCCAGTTCCAAAGATACATTATCCAGCGCCGTTTTATCCTTATATCTTTTGGTAATATGATGAAGTGCCAGCATACTTATCTCTCTCCTTTCTCCTCAACGCCCGGGACCGGTCATCTTGATTTTTCGGTAATTGTCTTTTCCCGCAAACAGGTCATCCTTTGAAATCAGCGCATGTTTATATTGATGAATTTCATAGGAACCATCACTCTTGTCTTCCGTCGCATCATAGTCATAGATAAACAAAACATCCGATTTAGTTTCTCCGCGAAACTCCAACGCCCAGCCATTGCACAGGTTGACCAAGGACGTATGGGTGATTTTACCTGTTTTGGTATCGACAAAGTACCAGGTAGGAGTATCTGCAAGATTCCAGTCTCGGCAGCACAGAGTATCGCCGAGCGTATCCATAATCAGATTTTGCGGAAGTTTGCAAAGCATTTTCTTTTCACTTGTTTCTATATTAATCGCTTCAATCTTCTGATTTTTAGAAGATGACAAATACAGAAGGTCGCCCAGCACTATCACCGAATTCTCATATCGATTTTCCTGTCTGGTAATTTCCTTCGGTTTCCCACCGTTCCGATCCAAACGTGCATACACCTCATGAGAGTTGTTATACAATTCCTTGTACACATCATCGTTCTCTTTTTCATCCCGCGAAATTTCCCTGCCGAAATCGGTGCCGCACAGCACAAATCCATTTTTATAGCAGTCAATAATCTGCCATGAAATGTGATCGCCAAAATCCATATTGCAGACCTCCTTGAGGGAAAGGGAGTCAAAATCCAAAAACATCAGCTTCCGCTCAGACGAGGTTGTGTATGTCTGATTGCCTTCTTTCTCTGTGGAGAGCTTTTTCGTGACCACATAAATCCCCTTATCATTTCCGATTACCTTATCTTCAAGGGTAAGCGCCTCATCAAAGGTATAGATTTTCTGCCGCTGCGTGCCGTCAAGATTTGCACGGTATAGGGCAGCCGGCCGGCTTTCCGCCGGGGTAGTACCACCGGTCTCGCCAATGAACTCCACGGCGACAGAACCATCGTTGTCATATTCACGACTTAAAATGTAGAGATTATCCCCAAACACAAAAAGAATTGTGGAAAAGTTCGGAAAATCATCGCCTAAAAAAATCGCAGGGCAGTCCTGAGAATTGTGCTTGCATCCTGCCGTACTGCATAGGTAAATCTCGCGCTTGGTGGCAAAATCCATATACATTAATGGTGCTCCGTAATTTCCATCTTTTAGCTCGATCCCATCCTCCGGCAGATAATAATAACCGCTTTCCGTATTACATGCGCCATAACCATAACGATTGGACAAAAGCCGCAAATCTCCGCCGTTTTCTGAAGAATCGTTGCTGTCGTCCGCACTCTGCTGCGTGCCGGAATCCTGCACGGCATCGGACTTCTGCGCGGCACCGGAATCCTGCGTAGCGTGGGGACTCTGCACAGTGTCAGAATTTCTGCTGTTTATCTCTCTTTTGCCGCTGCATGCACAAAATGAGGAACAGAGCACCACAATTATCATAAAAAGAACAAATATTTTTTTCATAACAAAAAGACCTCCTTGTTTTTCTTACAAGAAGATCTTAACGGATAAAAGTCAAAATTCGGTCAAACCGAAAGGGAAATTTTCACACAGGCACCACCGGAGGTATTTGACAATTCCAGACTGCCACCATGCTTCCGGCAAAGGAGCCGGCTGACGGAAAGCCCGATTCCCATATGCCCGTCTTTGTCGGCAAGGAGCAAATGTTTTCCTTCTTTATTCAGGATTTCCGGCGAGAACCCCTCCCCGTCATCTGTTACTGTAATGAAAAGTTTGGTATCCTCCAGTGAAAAACCAATGCCTATCTCACGTTTGGCATAGCGCAGCGCATTGCTTATGATATTCTCCAAAATCCGATACAACAGAGCAGAATCGACCTGTATTTCTTCATCAGAGAGATGTTTCTCTGCTTTCAGGATGATTCCGCTTTTCTCTGCCAACAGAGATAAATCCTCCATAATATCCTCCGCAAGTCCGGATGCATTTACAGGCTTTCTGGTGAGACGGATTTCCTCGGACTGATTTAAGAAGCGGACTGACTCAGTATACTGCTCCAGCCGTTTCGCCGCCGCACCCATATTCTGAGCAATGTGGCTTGTTTTCTCCCTACTCATTTTTCCTTTTTCCAATCCCTTTTCCAGATACTCGGCGTAGCCTTTGATAATGGCAATGGGATTACGCAGATCATGCGCAACCGAAGCCTGCATCAACCGCCGTTCCTCCAACATATTCCACATGGTTTTATAATTCTCGTGAAGCTCCGTCCGCATTACCTCAAAAGAACGACATAAATCGCCCATTTCATCATTGCAGGAATAGCTGATTTCAAAATCCAGATTTTGCCCGGCAATTTGCTCTGCTGCATTGGTCAATACAGCAAGGGGCTGTTTCAGTTTTCGGCGGTAAAAATACATACTGCACCAAATAACCGCAGCAAACGCAAGGAACGTCGGAGCAACAAATATGATGATACCACAGAGCTGATAGGCGAGCTTTCTTTTCGGTGTCAGGGAATCCACCCCGGCTTCGATTTTTTCAATAGAATACCGGGTTCTCTGCACATCTTCCACATTCGACACATTTTCCGTATTCAATGCATCGTCTTCTTTCACCCTCAAAAACGCCAGCGAAGAGAGATCATCACCAAATCTCAAAAGATGCGTACTCTCTATGACATCTCCGTTAGAAAAGGTTTCTTCCAGGGTAAGATATGCCTCATTCGCATCCGGTAGAAGCCAATGGCGAAAAGCCGTACAGCCGCCGATAATCAGAGCAGATATAATTCCTGCGACAATTCCCTTCGGTTTTAATTCA
>CAMWYL010000252.1 GCA_947178465.1 uncultured Lachnospiraceae bacterium
GTAGTGGTAGTAAAGCCGCCGATTATGGTTTCCACAAAATGGGTTTATGAGACGCTGCGTGTTGACAGGCTGACCCGCCATCCCGATATTGACGGTATGGTTGCGGCGCTGGAGACGGGGAGTCTTTTGGGGATTACCCGGCGCATGGAGAATGTGATGGAAACCGTCACGGAGCGCAAGCACCCGATTATTACGGACATCAAGGGGATGATGATGGAGAAGGGCGCCCTGAATGCGATTATGAGCGGCAGCGGACCGAGCATTTTCGGGGTATTTGAGCAGGAGGAGCAGGCGAAGGAGGCTTATGAGTACCTCAGAAAGAGCCTGAAAACAGGGAAAAACGGTTCCCAAATATTTGTCACGGGCTTTTATAATGAGGTGGCGGAAGCGGAGGCTTGAATATGAATATAACCATGATGAACGATGATGAATATTTACCGCTCAGAGACGTTGTATTTAATACGTTGCGACAGGAAATCCTCACGGGCAAAATGAAGCCCGGGGAGCGTCTGATGGAAATCCATCTGGCAAATAAGCTTGGCGTAAGCCGCACACCCATACGGGAGGCTATCCGGAAGCTGGAACTGGAGGGGCTTGTCATAATGATACCCCGGCGCGGCGCAGAGGTAGCGCAGATAACATGGAAGAACCTCAAAGATGTGTTGGAGGTAAGGCGCGCGCTGGATGTGCTGGCGATAGAGCTTGCCTGTGAGCGGATGTCACAAGAGAAAATCAGCAGTCTGCATAAGGCATGCGAGGCGTTTGAGGCGGCGACAAAGACGCAGGATACCAGAAAGATTGCGGAGGCGGATGTGGCGCTTCACGATATTATTGTGGTGTCCACCGGCAACGACCGTCTGATACAGCTTGTAAACAACCTTGCGGAGCAGATGTACCGCTATCGCTTTGAATATCTGAAGGATGCCAGCCAACACCCGATGCTTGTGCGAGAGCATAAGGAGATGTATCAGAGCATTTTGCGGCAGGATAAGGCCGCTGCCGCCACCTTGGTGCGCAAGCACATAGATAATCAGGAGGAGGCGATTATCCGCCAGCTCCGCCTGGAAAAAGAAGAAAAAAAGCATAATTAAGCAAAAATGTGTCCATACTCTGTTTAGAACCAAAGGAGAGGAGTATGGACAATATGAAATATAACGGTATGAAAAGTCTGATGGCAGCACTTGGTGTTGTTTTGTGGGTTGGTGCGTTAAGCCCTGAGATCCTGATAAAAATGGGAGATGGATGCATCTTTGATGAAAACGGGGAAGCATTGACGCAGGAGGAGGCTGCGGATTTTATGGAGTCTCACTTTTTCGGGAGCGGCACGGACACAAAGAATGTGAAATATAAGATTGCCATAACGGAGCTCTTTAAGCGGGAGTAAGGGGGAGGTAGGATGACAAAGGATGTACTGGTCTCTATACGGGGCCTGCAGTTTGCGGATGCGGAGATGAAGGAGGCTGCCTCTGACGAGGAGATTGACAAAATCGAAACGATTTGCCCGGGAGAATATTACTTTAAGAATGATGCGCATTTTGTTCTATATGAGGAGCTGGTGGAGGGATTTACGGAGCCGATTAAAAGTATGATAAAGGTTCGGGGGAAGGAGTTTACGCTTTCCAAGAAGGGGCCGCTGAATGTGCAGATGGCTTTTTCGGAGGGGAAAAAGACAATGACCGATTATTGCACGCCCTTCGGAAATATTCTGATAGCGATGGATACGCATTCCATCGACATTAAGGAGACGGAGGAGGAGCTTGGCATACATATCAGCTATGGCTTGGAGGCGAACTATCAGTTTATCGCTGATTGCGATATTCATATCAGGCTGTCTTGCGTGATGCCGCAAATGCCATCGTAGCAAATATAAAAGGTGCAGGGGAAACCTGCACCTTTATTGTGTGGGCTCTTGTGGGTTGTTGAGGCGAACCTCGGCAAGAAGATGCTGCATACGGCGTTCTATTTCGGAAATCTCTGAAGAATATTTCTTGAATGCTTCCGTGGTTTCCTCGGTGGTATCAGCCTTGTAGCAGATCCGATGCTCCATGCTTGCCCAGAAATCCATGGAAAGAGTGCGGAACTGAATCTCTACCGGATAATACTGCATTCCCTCAATACGATAAATAGGTACACCGATTACCATATGATAACTCATGTATCCGCTGGACTTCGGATAGTGTATGTAATCGCTTTCCTTTAAAATCAGCAGATCCGTCTGTGTCTTTACCAATGACAGAATGCTGAAAATGTCCTCGATAAAGTAACAGATAACGCGGATGCCCGCAATATCGGTCAGATTGTCTCTGGCCGTATATGCAGTGATGGGCAGATTGCGAAAGGCAAGCTTTTTCTCAATGCTTTTTCTGCTCTTGATTCGTGCCTGTATATTATGTATGGGGTAATCGCGGTATTTCTTGCGATAATCTTCATTCAAACCGTTCATCCGTGTTTCAATACGAGTCAGGGCCTCGCGATAGGGGTCAACCAATTGATCGTACTCCTCCTGCGGAATTCGTTCTGTCTTGATTGGTGGAACAAAAGTGAGCGACTTATCTGAAGATACCTCCTTTAGTATATCATTTTGAATATCATTTATTTTAGCAATCAAGTACAATACCTCCTTAGCAGCTGCGAAAGATTATCAGTCAATCATACCCAGAGTTGACATTCCGCGTAACAGCACTATTATATGAAAAGATAATGTACAATATGCGAATGTGCAACTGCTATATCTTAACTATAATCCAAACAGGAGATAAAATCAATGAAAATGTATAAAATTCACAAAAAAATTAAAAAAGATGGAAAGATTTTGTGAATTATTATTTCCTGACACAGATATTCTCTAAAAATGAGGGTAGGAAAATAAAAACTGCTGTGATAAAATAAACTATTAAAGGCATATAGACGAATGGAGGTTTGGGATGAGAGCAAAGAAATTGTATGCGGCGCTGTTGGCCGTAACGGTAATGCTCGGTACTGTAGGCTGTGGAGACACGCAGGCGGCTCAGAACACCGCACAGAATACGACGACAGAGGTGTCCGGAGACACATCAGCATCCGAACAGGCTGCGGGAGATGTGCAGGCGCAGGAGAATCAAACGGAGGCCGATAAGGCGACGGAAACAGAGGCGGCAGTTTCAGAAGGAGGCCAAGAGGCAGGAGGAGAAGATATGGCAGAAAACCGAATCATAGAAGTGCCTGAATGGGAGGCAGTGGAAATTCCGGAGAATGATGCATTGCAGTTTGTGGAGGCATTGCAGCTGGGTTGGAATCTGGGGAATACCTTTGATGCGACCAACTGCGGTGTGAAGGATGAGATGGAGTACGAGTCGGCATGGGTTGGCGTTGTGACGACAAGGGAGATGATACATACGATAGCAGAATCCGGCTTTCAGACCATCCGGATTCCGGTCTCATGGCATAACCATGTGGATGAGAACGACAACATCAGCGAAGCATGGCTGAACCGTGTGCAGGAGGTTGTGGATTGGGCGCTGGAGGAAGATTTGTATGTTATCCTGAATATTCACCACGACAATGAGAAGGGCTTTATGTATCCTTCCTACGAGGATCTGGACCGTTCCAAGGAGTATGTGCGCCATATCTGGGAGCAGCTTGCGGTGCGGTTTGCCGATTACGATGAACGGCTCATTTTTGAGACATTGAATGAGCCGAGGCAGACGGAAACAGACCATGAGTGGTGGATTGATGCGAATTCCGATATCGGGAAGGAGTGTATTGACTGTGTCAACCAACTGAACCAGACTGCGGTGGACGCAATCAGGGAAAACGGAACCGGATACAACACGACCCGCTATATTATGGTGCCGGGCTACTGTGCGTCTCCGGATTACGCATTGACAGACGGCTATGTACTGCCGACGGACAAGGCTGCTGCAGAGAATCGTCTTCTGGTATCCGTTCATGCGTACACGCCGTACAATTTTGCTTTGGCGGGTGAGAACGATCAGAATAGCACGGAAGTGTTCTCTATCGCGGACAGGAAAGGCACGGCGGATATTGATCTGTTTATGAAAAGGCTGTATGACAAGTTTATCTCAAAGGGAACCGCGGTGGTAATCGGAGAGTTTGGCGCGAGAAATAAGAACAACAATCTCGATGCGCGCACGGAATTTGCCGCTTACTATGTGGCACAGGCGCGTCATTACGGCATGACGGCGTGCTGGTGGGATAACAATGCTTTTGGCGGGGACGGAGAGAATTTCGGACTGCTCAGAAGGGTGAAAAATCAGATTTTGTTCCCGCAGATCGTAGAGCAGATGGTGCATTACAGTAAGACGGAATAAGAATCGAGAGCAGGTATGTAATACCGGCATGTCATGCAGGCATACCGGTATGGCAGATGAAAACAGGTTGAAGCATATGCCCGGGTATGTTAAGATGAAGGTATCCGAAGAAAAAAAGAATGGAGGATGAAAATGAAAATTGCATTGATTAACGAGAACAGCCAGGCGGCGAAGAATGCCATGATTTGTGAGACATTGAAGAAGGTTGTGGAGCCGATGGGACATGAGGTATTTAATTACGGGATGTACTCGGCGGAGGATGAGCACCAGCTTACCTATGTACAGAACGGAATTTTGGCGGCAGTGCTTTTGAATTCCGGTGCGGCGGATTACGTCATTACGGGCTGCGGCACGGGTGAGGGCGCGATGCTTGCATGTAATTCGTTCCCCAAGGTGCTTTGCGGACATATCGAGTCCCCGCTTGACGCATATCTGTTTTCACAGGTAAATGACGGCAACTGCGTTGCGCTTCCGTTTGCCGAGAATTTCGGCTGGGGCGGCGAGCTGAATCTGGAATATATCTTTGAGAAGCTGTTCTGTGCACCGGGCGGCGGCGGATACCCGAAGGAGCGCGTTGTGCCGGAGCAGAGGAATAAGAAGATTTTGGATGAGGTAAAGACAGTGACACACGCGGATCTGTGCGATATCCTGCCGAAGCTTGACAGAGAGCTTTGCAAGGGCGCGTTGAGCGGAGAGAAGTTTCAGGAGTATTTCTTCGCAAACTGTAAGTGCGATAAGCTTGCGGCAGTAGTAAAGGATATTCTGGCGTAACGGCGGGGAGAAGAGAATGCTGCTTGATAAGATTTATTACAC
>CAMWYL010000253.1 GCA_947178465.1 uncultured Lachnospiraceae bacterium
ATGACTTTCTATATGAATCGATATTTATTCCGGAGGGTATTGAACCTCCACCCAAAACGATTATCACATCTCCCGAATTGCAGGTTTATGTAGAACATTTCGGGGAATTAAAAGATGATAAGGGATTAGTGGCAGAGGTTGACGGTAAAATTGTCGGTGCTGTTTGGGTTCGCATCATGAATGATTACGGACATATAGACGATGAAACTCCCTCTTTGGCAATCTCACTTTATAAAGAATATCGAGGCTTTGGCATTGGAACAGTCATGATGAAAAAAATTCTTACCCTGCTTAAAACACATGGATATAAGCAAGTTTCTCTTTCTGTTCAAAAAGCCAATTATGCAGCAAAGATGTACCAAAAGATTGGCTTTGAGGTTATAAAGGAAAATGAAGAAGAATTGGTTATGATATGTCACTTATGATTTAATTACTATTGCCAAAAACGCGGAAAGGGATTCTAATGATTTCCGGAAAAGGGAAAAGAAAAGTAATCTATAACGGAATGCAGTATTATTGGTATATCAAATATCCACTTATATACATTATTTCGGAAGATAAGAAACTGCATCTGCAATATGGTTTTGATAAAGATATTCCGATAGATACACAATACATCAAGAACTTGTTATTGCACTATTATGAAACGCATTGTTTATGACAGAGCATACCAAATAACAGTCAACACCAACACAAAGAACGGAAACACGTTATGGTATCAGGAGAACGGATCAAGAGAATATGCACGTTCCGGAGATTGACACAGCGTGATTTGAGCTTGAAATTGGGATATGAAGAACGCAATGCTGATGTTCGTATAGCACCGTATGAATCCGGCTATCGCGTTCCCAAAAACAACACTTTAACGGAAATGGCAAAGATACTGAACATCAATTATATCCATTTTATTGGTGTTACTCCCGGTTGTGCCGAAGATATTATGCTTACATTCCTTGGGCTTGACGAAGATTACCATAGCACTATCCATTTATTTCAGCTTGTCCGCAATCCCGACAAATGCAATGCTTCTGATGATAAATCGGTGCGTTACCATGACAATGATGATTGGCCTGCTCATGCCCCGGTTGGTATGTGGCTAGAGTACGGTTTAGTCAATGATGTTATGCGGGAATGGTATTTGCGGAAAGAGCAGTTGAAGAATGGTGAGATTTCAGAGGACGAATATTTCGAGTGGAAAATCAACCAGCCTGCTACAAGTAATAAAGTTGATTACAATGGAAAGGATGATAAGAAATGCGGTTATCAATGGAGGAAAGAATAACTTCCGTATTATAAGCAAATTTGCTTTATAATAATTACGTTATGAAAGGACTGATGTAGATATGAATAAGAATCAGAATTGTGTTTGGAGGATACACAGAAAATAGTCCTCCAATAAATAAAATCGGAGGAATTACCATGAAATTTTTATCAATCACATCATCTGATGATATGTGGAAAGAAGTAAGTCAATTTGCACAAAACTGCTCATGGAGAGCCGGAAAATCTTTATCCCAAAATATGTCCGACAATACTTTTACAGATTGGGAGCGTGTGATAGTTGCATTGCATGAAAATGATATTGCGGGTTACTGTACCGTTGCTAAAAGTGATTGTATTCCAAATGTATCATATACGCCTTACATTGGCTATATGTTCGTTGATGAAAAGTATAGAGGACAACGCCTAAGCCAAAAACTCATTTCTTATGCAATGTCTTATCTGCAAACACAGGGATTCCAACAGGTCTTTTTGGTAAGTGACCATGAAAATTTTTACGAAAAGTATGGCTTCAAAGTCATTGACACAAAAATAGCACCTTGGGGGAAAATTCAAAAAATCTATATGAGTGAAATATAAAAGTTTTCATCATACACTCATATAGGTATCACGCACCATATCCAAAGCCGGAAAGTCCGCTGTTTATGCGGATTCCCGGCTCTCTGTTTACTATTCGAACTCTTTTTCCTATTGTTTGCAGAGTATATTTGCGATTGGTTTTTCTTGCGAAACCGTATCATTTTGATACGGTTATGTTACTTATTTGTGTGGTTTTAAAGCTGGTGTACCCAAATTGTACCCACGCATATCTTTTTTCAAAAGTTGTGACGCGTCACAACTTTTGAATGATTGCTTCTTTTATACAGCGATTCACTACACACCGTGTAGTGAATTCATATTTACCTTTGCATCATGACCATATCATAACCACTTTGGTCATGATGTACTCATGGACTTGGTTATGCACAATATTTTCGATTTTTACAACAAATATCAGTCCATTTCATAGACGCAAAATCAGTTATTCAACCTATTAATCAGCATCTGATAATGCTTCTGACTGATATGCCTTCCGGCATTTTGCAAGACTTCAATACACAATTTTACATCATCTGATGTCAGCTCTTTTTCTTCATAAGCTGCCATCAGTATACCGATTGTTCCCATAATCTTAAGTCCCATCTGAGACGATACCGCTCTTCCTTTTGCTTCATCCATCAGCAGGACATCAGCATTTAACTCATCCGTCAAGACAATGGCCTCGCTCTCCCCTTGATCCAGTCCAGTTGCCCTTTTAAGTATACTGACAGATTCCGAATTATGAACAGCCTTAACTATGATAAACTGTTTCTGGCTAATCTGATCCACTTCAAGCTTAAACCGTTCGTCCGCAGTCAACTCCTCAAATACTGCCTGCGGTATTAGAACCTGTCCGAATAGTTTTTCAAGCAAATCTATGCAATCTATTTTAAGAAGTGATATTAACGGTGTTGTATCTGATACAACAATCATTCCGCCTCCTCCTTCTTTTTCAGTTGTCTGAAAGTCTCCAGTTCTGAATCCAATTCGTCCATTGTCATATCCAAATATGAATATCCCAATTGGTCATAAATATCAATCAACTCAGATTTTCTGATTCCCAAAATTTCCGCCGCACCACCATGTGATATTGTCTGATTTAATATATATGGATACAACAAAAGCGCATTTCTGGTAAGTTCCGTTTCGGCGTTCTTAGGGTTCAAATATTTTGACATTCCTACCGGCACTTTTATTGTTACAGATTCCGTCATTATCATAATGTCATACCCTCCCTACAGCTTTTATTTCTAAAACTCTTTTCTTTGTTTCTTTTCCGCTTTTTAATAGTATCCATAACAATCCTATATATATTATATATCCAAAAAACTTTTTTATCAATCCATGAAAGCCAACGAAGCCCCCTGATCCCTGTTGAGTACAGAATTTTCAGTTGTTTTGTAAAATACAAATAATATGGATAATGGCAGATAATTATAGAGACTATCTGCCATTTAAAAGAACCTATTTAAAAATTCTGTCCAGAGACAAACCCCTTCATCCTCTCTGGGGCAAACTCTTTTATCCCCTCTATGGATGAAGTGCTTTGCCTCTGTCCAACAACAGCCATCAACATATACTGAATTATTTAGATAGTGTCAATATTTTTTCGCAAATATAATTCCAGCCGTTTGGTAGCCGGAAGTCAACCGGCTGTGATATCAGACAATAGCTCATCCTCTGGCTTGGTGAGATGATCCATGTTCATGTAGCGGCGTGTCCCCCATTGGGTCCCCGCCACATGACGCAGTCTGGCGCATACCAGCATAAGCGCACTCTGCCCATCCGGAAAGGCTCCGATTGCCTTGGTACGGCGTTTGATCTCACGGTTGAGCCGCTCAATGGTATTGTTTGTCCGTATCCTTGTCCAGTGCTGAGTGGGAAAATCCATATAGGTAAGGGTTTCCTCTATGCCATCCCGGAGCTTTTTCGCTGCAGAAGAGAGTTTCATTTCTTTTAGTTTTTCTGTTACCCGAATGGCTTTCTCACGGGCGGCTTCTTTACTTTCCTGTGCGTGGATAGCTTTCAGCATCATGGCAACCGGCTTCATCTTATTACGAGGTGTGACAGAGAATATATTCAGGTAAAAATGGACGGTACAGCGCTGATATCTTGCATCCGGGAACACTTCCGGTATGGTCTCCAGCATTCCGAGATTCTTGTCCCCGATGATCAGCCTGACACCGGTAAGCCCTCTTTCCTTCAGCCATACAAAAAAGCTGCGCCGGCTTTCTTTATCCTCTTTCATGCCTTCCGATGCACCGATGATCTCACGGTATCCGTCACTGCTGACACCGATAGCCACAAGGATGGATACATTCCGGATCTCTCCACCCCGGCTGCGCTTTAGGTAAACGCCGTCTACATAAACATAAGGATAGTCGCCGGACAACGGTCGGCTGCGCCATTGCTCTATGTGTTCATAAGCTTTTTTATTGAGGTTGCTTATGGTCGCGGGAGACACCTTGGTTCCCCATAAAGCTTCTGTGATGTCCTCTACACGACGCACGGAAACCCCGGCAAGATACATCTCGATCAAAGCTTCTTCCACGGAAGATTCCCTGCGGCGGTAACGCTCAATGATGGCTGTTTCAAAAGAAATTCCTTTTAGCTTTGGGACTTTGAGTTCAACTTCTCCGGCCGTAGTCTGAAAATTCCTTTTATAATGGCCGGAACGATAACCTTGCCGTTCAGCGGAACGCTCGTACTTCCGGGCGTTTATTAGTTCATCTGCTTCCTTATCGAGCAGGGCGTTAAGAGTCTCTTCCACACTGGAGCGGACAAGGTCTTTCAGATCGTTCTTTATTAAGTCTTCGTTTAGTTGTATAATGTTATCAGACATGGTTTCTTAGCCTCCTTCGGTGAATTTTGTTGTGGTGACTTTATTCTACCAAACGGCTATAGACCATGTCTATTTTTATGAAATTAATTTGCGAAATCTATTATACGTTATCCTTTAAAGAACGCTGTATTTACAAGGCTTCTACTACTTTTGATAAAGAAAAAACAGACCTCAAAATGGATAATACTCATACCCACTTCAAGGTCTGCTGCTATGCTTTATTCATTTGTTCAGGCTAAACCATTTTGCCCTTTTGAGGATAAACGGCTTTGCCCTTTAACAAAATTCAATTACTCGAACTCGGCGTGTTCTTTGTTGTGCTTAACTGTATTTGTTTAGGTTTCGTGCGAATACACGCCTATTTTTACTTCAATTACATCATTTATTATGGCTTGCTGATTTTCTGTTGCCAAAAT